>CAJWLE010000169.1:0-4177 GCA_913042965.1 uncultured Synechococcus sp. | reverse complement strand
GCATCTGCTTCAGGACGGTGATCCATGGCCAGCAGAATGGACCCGGAGACAACGACGAGTGCGGCGGCAAAGGCAAAGGCGGTGAGAAGGTAGGCGCGTTTCACGCAGGAGACCGATGGCCACCCGCTCCTCTGATGCTCTGCAGGAACTCATCCAGGTCGTGGCACAACTGCGGGATCCAGAGGAGGGCTGCCCCTGGGACTTGGAACAAACCCATGCCTCCCTGGTGCCTTACGTGCTGGAGGAGGCCCACGAGGTGGCGGATGCGATCCGCCATGGCAATGACGCAGATCTCAAGGAGGAACTGGGGGATCTGCTGCTGCAGGTGGTGCTTCATGCCCAGATCGCCGGCGAGGAGAAGCGCTTTGATCTCGATGCGGTCGTTCGCACGATCAGCGCCAAGCTTGTGCGCCGACATCCCCATGTGTTCGGCGGCGAGCCACGCAGCTGGGAGCAGATCAAAGCCGAGGAAAACGCCGAAAAGCGGACCAGCAGGATTAGTCCGCTAAGCGATCAGCTGGCGAAAAAAGTTCGTGGCCTGTCCGCCCTGGCCGGAGCGATGACGATCTCCAAAAAAGCAGCGAAAGCAGGCTTCGAATGGGATGAGATCTCCGGCGTCTGGAACAAAGTGAATGAGGAACTCGAAGAATTAAAAGAAGCGGTGGCCAGCGGTGACAAAGCCCATGCCCAGGAGGAGCTGGGGGATGTTCTTTTCACCCTGGTGAACGTGGCCCGCTGGTGCGATCTCGAACCGGAAGAAGGTCTGGCCGGGACCAACCGGCGCTTCCTCGACCGCTTTTCACGCGTGGAGGCAGCCCTTAACGGAGACCTTCAGGGGCGCAGCATCCAGGAGCTGGAACACCTTTGGCAGCAGGCCAAGAAGGCCATCCGCTCCGAACAGAGCTGAATCGATCTGCTCAAGCGACCCGATGATGTCAGTCATCCAGGCCGGGGCGACTGCGACGCTGCCTCTTGATGGCACCGCGTTGTTTCTTGGCATCCACCCGACGCCGCTGGGAACTGCGGGTCGGCCTGGTGGCTTTGCGCGATGGCGGCAGGGGCTGAATCCCCTCCCGAATCAGCGCCGCAAGCCGTTGCAGAGCAATCTGACGATTCTGGTACTGGGATCGCTCCTCCGAAACGGACACCACCAGGCAACCGTTCACCAACCGAGCCCGATGGCGCTCCAACAGACGTTGACGGTGAAACGGACCCAGGCAAGCGGACTCCTGCACCGACCAGCTCAACCGCACGGCGGATTCAACCTTGTTCACGTTCTGACCGCCGGCACCACTCGACCGACAAAACAACCATTGGAGTTCAGACGCCGGAATCGTCAAGCGGGCATTGATCTCCAGATCCTGCATGCAACCGCATCAAACAAAGCGATGGTGCACATCCTCCCGGCAGCGCATCAGGAAGGTCACTTCCGCGGTGTCGGTCAGCAACAGATGGGTCTGTTCATTAACAGCCGATCGGTAAGTCAAAACCTCCAACCCCTCAGGCTGGTGAGTGCTGAACATCACCTGACCATCGCGAAGGACATATCGGTTCTGCACGACAACCAAGACCACTGATCGCGTTCTATTCATGCCATCCAGGTGCGAAGCGATTGTGCTCAAACCGGCATCAGCCAACACTCCAGGGAGTTAGCTGGACGTTCAGAACTGTTCGCCACCCTGATGAGCGGCTGGATCGACGAAGAGCATCGCGGCGTGCGCTACGGCCTGGCCGGAGTGTCCCTGGTGGAAGAGACCAGCCCGTTCCAGCAAATCAGTGTGATCCGCAGTGAGCGCTACGGCCGAGGCCTGCTGCTCGACGGCTGCTGGATGACGGCCGAACACCAGGAACGTCACTATCACGAATCCCTGGTGCATCCGGCCCTGTGTGGTGCCGAATCGATCGAACGGATATTGGTGATCGGCGGTGGTGATGGTGGCACCGCACGGGAATGCCTGCGTCACGTCGGTGTGGCCCATCTCGACATGGTGGAGATCGACGGGCGCGTTGTGGATCTGAGCCGAGAGCATCTGCCCACGATTGGTGGGCCCGCCTGGTCGGACCCCCGTTTCCACTTAACGGTTGGAGACGGCATTGCGTGGGTCGCAGGGGCAGCCGACGCCAGTTATGACGTGGTGCTGGTGGACGGTTCAGACCCGGCAGGCCCCGCCGAAGGCCTGTTCAACCGCAGCTTTTTCGAGCAGTGCCGTCGGATCCTGCGGCCGGGTGGTGTGTTCGCCACCCAGAGCGAATCCCCCGAAGCCTTCCGTGATGTGCACATCGCCATCGTGAAGCTGCTGCAAGACGTGTTTGACCATGCCGACCCGCTCTACGGCTGGGTACCGATGTATCCCAGTGGCTGGTGGAGCTGGACCTTCGCCGCAATGGACTCCCCCAGGTACCGCAGAGCACAGCCAGACCGGGCCGCGACCGTGGCCGACGACTGCGAGATCTGGACACCGCGCTGGCAGGAAGGAGGATTTGCAGCGATGCCCGCCTTCGTGGAGCGTGAGCTGAGGCGATGAGCACGGGCTTCGACACCGACGGCGCGATTTACATGGGGAGCCGACGTGATCCAGCCGGATGCCGGGTCGGGCTGTTTGGAGTGCCCTATGACGGAACCACCTCGTTCCGACCAGGCGCCCGCTTCGGGCCTGCGTCCATCCGCGACGTAAGCAATGGGCTTGAGACCTACTGCCCACAACTGGATCGGGATCTCGATGATCTGGCCTTCGCGGATCTCGGCGCCGTGGACATTCCCTTTGGAGCTCCAGAGCCGGTCGTGGAAGCCGTGCGCGAAAGCACGCAGACGGTGCTGAATCTCGGGCTACGGCCCCTGATGCTGGGGGGTGAGCACTCAATCAGTTCAGGCGCAGTGGCCGCTGTCGCAGCCAACTATCCCGACCTGGTGCTGGTTCAGCTCGATGCCCACGCCGACCTGCGCGACAGCTGGCTGGGCTCCCGCTACAGCCACGCCTGCGCCATGCGGCGCTGCCTGGAAGTTCTCCCCAGCCAGCAGCTGTTTCAGCTTTCGATCCGCAGCGGCACCCGCACCGAATTCGACGAATTGCGAAGCAGCGGCAGGCTGATGGCTGATGTGGGAGCCCTAGAAGAAGCACTCAAACCACTGCAGGGACGACCGGTTTACTTAACGGTTGATCTGGACTGGTTCGATCCCGCCGTGCTGCCCGGCACCGGGACGCCCGAACCGGGTGGATTCCTCTGGTCGGACTTCGCCGCCCTGGTGGACGTTCTCCAACACCATCGACTTGTGGCCGCCGATGTGGTGGAACTGGCTCCGCAGCTCGATCCCAGCGGTGTCAGTTCCGTACTGGCGGCCAAAGTGACCCGCAGCCTGCTTCTGCTACTCGGCGCTGATCAGTAAACATGCCGGGCATCGGCCCGCTGTTGGCGCAACCGACGGTGCTGCAGCGCAATCAGGTCCACCACCAGCGTTGGATGCTGATGGATCAGGGTAAGAAAACCTGTGCGGTCCAACCGAATCAAGGCCAGCGGTGTCAACGCCTTGGCATCCGTGCTGTGGCGCTGATCCGGCGACACCAGGTCCTCATAAAAAAACAGCTCCCCGATGCCGTAACGGACGCGGCTCCCTCGACCACCGTCCAACTCCACAAGACCCTGTTCGACGACATAAATGGCATCGGCAAAGTCTCCATGCCGGAACACCAGGGAGCCCGTGGGCAAGGTCCACCGGTCGATATCCCGATGCTCACTGATCAATGCCAGCGGTGTCTTGGAGTTGGGACTTGCGCTCACGCGCCGTAGAGCTTCATGGGAGATCAACTATTACCCGATATCTCGAGAATGGTTGCCAACCAGAGCACGATCCAGCTCCAGCTGCTGCTCGCGGTCATTGCCCTCCAGCCCATTCAGCGGCGGTAGCTCCGGCGCACAGGGGGTCCAGTGGTGACAAACCACCAGCCCAGCGAACTCGGGATGCACCTCCAGGCGACGCAGACGACACCATCCCAGGCTTCGCCCGTCACTGGAACAGTGCTGACAACTGCGGCAGTTAGACCTGGAGCTCAATATCACCGACCCGAAGTGCAACAACGCTAGTGACGGTCTGCGAAATGGACCAGGCCTTCGAGCCAATCTCCAAGTTCGCTTCCAGTTGCTGAAGCTCTCCATAAGAATGCGACTTCTCGCATCGGAC
>CAJWLE010000168.1:0-4178 GCA_913042965.1 uncultured Synechococcus sp. | reverse complement strand
GCAAGTTCTGCGGTGCAGTCTTGCCAACGCATCAGACAGGCACTGATAACAAGGTTGTTAAAAAACCGTTTCCCGCGCCAAGCCTGCGATCAGTGGGCTTGGCTAACGGCCCGGTCTTGCGAGACAAATAAGCCAAGGCATCTAGACATCGTGTGGTGGCATCAGCGGTTTGCAGGGCGAAGCGCTGATTGAGACCCCTCAGTCCCGAGGTCTCGAGACGTGCCAGAGCCAAAGCAAACTGAGCCTCTTGCTGCAGTAGCGCTACAAACGGCGCTGAAGCTGTTCTGTTGCCAGATCGCTGAACAGAGGCACAACGTCAAGTCGGCCGAGGTCAACGCAGCTACAGGACAATTCCAGAAAAGCTCATCCATTCAGCTTGCAGCCAAACCAATTCCATGGCCAGATCCTTCTTGTAAGTGACACAGCTGGTTGACAAAAAAGCTTTTAAGTACCGACCAACTTTCCATTGCGCATATATCGCAACGCCCGGATCAAAGTCCTGCAGATCAACCATTCGCCCCGTCATCAATGGCGGGGTTTTTGTTGACAGAAGCAGGCTTCCGTCAATAACCGGACGGGGGATACAAACCCCATGAATCGCCCAGAGCAATCAATCGAATGGGGGATGTGCTCACAACGTCCTGCAGCGATGTTGTTATCAGACGAGTTGAGCAGATGAAAAGTTTTAATCGCACTTGTGATGGCACTTTTGATCGCACTGTTGTTGGTGCTTTCGCTGGTGGTGTGGCAGCTGCCCTTATGGCGGCGTCGACGATGTTCGCGATGGATGTGTTGACCCCCAAGCCTGCCAATGCCAACGACCTGATCCACTCCTCCATCTACGACAACACCATCCAAGACAGAGACGAAAACCTCTACGACTGCAACGCAATCGGCTCCTGCCATTCCCGCTGGTGATCGAGCCCAACCAACAATTACCTGAGAGGAACCATGAACACCCCACAAATCCATCTCTTCGTTCAAGAAGGCTGCCGCCCCTGCCAATACGTGAAGGGCCAGCTCTCCAAGGTTGATGGCTGGGAAGGCTTGATCACCATCACTGACTCCAAGTGCTGTGGTGAGTGGACAGACTTCGCCAAAGACAGCGGCGTAGTCGCAACTCCCACACTCGTGGCCTTTGAGGGCGGCGCGGTGGTTGCTCGCCAGGCAGGCAGCCAGTCATTCACGTCTGACTTTTTCAGGGGGCTGATCAAGAAATTCACCTCAACCATCACCAATGAATGAACAACACACCTCAAACCGTTCGTGAGGCGGCATCGCTGGAAATCATCCGTGCTGTTCAGAGAGTCCTTGCCATTACCCATGAACAGGGCTGGTCAGTCCAAGCTGATGGTTGACCGAAATAGCTCAGTTGAGTGATAAGAACCGGATCGATCCAGGGGTCTAGCGGGAAACGTTTCGTTTCGCGTGTTCGGTCCCTTGTCGGTTTTCACCGTCACGGGCAGATCAGCTGGCTGGCGATGGTTGTTTCATCTTCAATGCAACCTCAAATGTCTACCGAAGTTCGTAACTGGGACATCGTCGCCAAAGCGATGGAAGCAGCTGGTGCCACATCAAGTCAGATGTATGTCCGCGCCAAAGCATTGGCACTCGGCAAGCTCGACCCCATGCCCACCAGCTCTCCTGAAGCTCCTTACAGCATTTCTGCTGTAGCTGGCTGATTACTGCAGATCCAAGCCTCACATCTGTGAGGCCCACCAACTCATTCAAAAACATGACGACTTCAACTCAATCCAGATTCGGCTTCAGCAACTTCGCTGAAACCTGGAATGGCCGACTAGCAATGCTGGGCTTTGTCATTGGCCTTGGCACCGAGCTACTCACTGGCCAAGGAATCCTTAGTCAAATTGGTTTCTGACCCATTCGATCCGGGTGGGCCACACCATTCACCACTGATCCATGAACCGACGTCTGCTGGTGCTGTTGGCGGTGCTGCTCCCTGCCCCGGCGATCGCTTCAGACCTCACCGCCCTGCAGCAAACCTTGTGGAGCCACGGTTTCCAGATCGAAGTCCGCCAACCCCCAGGGGGGGCCTACGGTCGCTTCATTTCCAGCCGTAAATTGCTCGAGATTTCACCACTGGTGAGGGATCTCGGCATCACTCGACCGGTGCTGCTGCATGAGGCGGTTCATGCGGCCCAGAGCTGCCCCGACGGCCAGCTCACATTGCTGAAGCTCGATCGCCAGAGCAGCCCGGTGGTGGAAAGCCGGATTCGCTACCTGCTGAACAACCACTACAGCCAGGAGCACCAGGCCCTGGAACAGGAGGCCTTTCGCCTGCAGAGCCAGCCGGACGCTGAGGCACTGATCATCGCGGCGCTCGAGCGGCGTTGCCCAGCGCGATAAACGTGGTCGTTGGAGATGGCTACGCTCGCCTTTTGAGCTAAGCCGTCCATGCTTCTCTCCCTCGCCAACGACGGACTCTTGACCTGGAGTGGTGAGGTGTTGGCGGTGGGGCTGTTTAAGGATCAGCCAGCCACGGAGCTGGACAGCCGCTGGCCAGGCCTGGCCAACACGCTGAGTCGTGAACAGTTCAGCGGCAAACCCGGACAGCAGCTGGTGGTGAATCTGCTGGAGACCTCCGGGCCCCAACGGCTGGTGGTGATGGGACTGGGAGATGCCGCGGCCTTCAACCTCGATGGGGTGAGACGTGCAGCAGCAGCTGCCGCCAGGGCTGCGGGTTCCTCCACCGGCCGACTCGGCCTGCAACTGAACTGGGAGGGTCTTGAGCCGACCGCTGCAGCGGGTGCCGCTGCGGAAGCTGTGCGTCTTTCCCTCTACACCGACCAGCGTTTTCGCAAATCGCCCGACGCAAAACCTCAACCCGCCGGCTTGGAGCTAATCGGCCTGCCCCCCCAGGCCGCCGCGGGCTTCGAGCGGGTGAATGCCGATTGCGCCGGTGTGGAGCTGGCCCGGCAGCTGGTGGCGGCCCCACCGAATGTGGTGACCCCCGCAGCCCTGGCCCAGACCGCCGCTGAAATCGCGGAGAGCTATGGGCTGGAGCTGACGGTGCTCGAACGCGCCGATTGCGAGGCGCGAGGCATGGGTGCCTTCCTCGCGGTGAGCCAGGGGTCGGACCTCGATCCCAAGTTGATCCACCTGGTGTATCGACCGGAGGGCGAGGTGACGCGTCGCCTGGCGCTGGTTGGCAAGGGTCTCACCTTCGATTCCGGCGGTTACAACCTCAAGGTGGGAGGGGCTCAGATCGACATGATGAAGTTCGACATGGGCGGCAGCGCCTCGGTGTTCGGCGCGATGCGTGCCATTGCAGAACGGAAGCCTGCCGGCGTTGAGGTGCACATGATCGTGGCCTCATGCGAAAACATGATCAACGGCTCGGCCGTGCACCCCGGTGACATCGTCAGCGCCGCCGATGGCACCACGATCGAGATCAACAACACCGACGCGGAAGGACGGCTCACCCTGGCCGATGCCCTGCTCTACGCCTGTGAGCAGAAACCCGATGCGGTGGTCGACGTCGCCACCCTCACCGGAGCAATCGTGGTTGCACTGGGGAGCGAGATGGCAGGTCTTTGGAGCAACAACGATGACCTCGCAGAATCACTCGACCGGGCGGCCGAGGCAGGAGGCGAGGGTTTGTGGCGGATGCCCCTGCGGCGCTCCTACAAGGATGGGCTGAAATCCAAGCTGGCTGATTTCAAGAACACCGGCCCTCGCCCGGGCGGGTCGATCACAGCGGCCCTGTTCCTGGAGCACTTCGTCAGCAAGGGGATCGCCTGGGCCCATATGGACATCGCCGGCACCGTCTGGAGTGACAAAGGCCAGGGGATGAATCCCGCCGGCGCGACCGGCTACGGCGTACGCACACTGGTGAACTGGGTCTGTAACCCCTGATGAGCAACAACCGACTGAACTGGTACCTGAAGGCCCAGGCCGGGGTGCTGCTGCTGCCGGTGGGTTTGTGCCTCTTCGGTGAGGCGGTGAGCCGCAAAGTGGTGCAAATGATGGGTGGGGAGGCCGGCGAATGGTTCTGGACCGGAACCCTGAGCCTGATCTGCATCAATGCCGGAATCGGACTGATGGTTGAAAGCGGCCTGACCAAAGGCTTCCCTGCTCGTCGTCGCCCTTCAGACAGCTAGAAAATTTCGTTGAAAAAAAGCCCTGATTTCAGGAAGCAACTGCAGCTGGGAAATGGG
>CAJWLE010000167.1:0-4180 GCA_913042965.1 uncultured Synechococcus sp. | reverse complement strand
TGGGGCAATGGCGGCTACCACGGCGGCTGGCGCAACGGCGGTGGTGCCTGGGGTAACGGCCGTGGTGGCTTCGTGAACTGGTGAGCCAGATCACATCCATCTCTGCAGGGGCTGAGCAGAACCAGTTCGGTCCCATCGGCTTGGTGGTGGTCCAGTCCACCTCCCTCTGCAATCTCGATTGCTCCTATTGCTATCTGCCCGATCGCCAGAAAAAGAGGGTCTTTGACCTCAATCTGCTGCCGTTGCTGATCCAGCGGATTCTCGAAAGTCCCTACGCCGGGCCGGAGTTCTCACTGGTGTGGCATGCGGGAGAGCCACTCACTCTCCCCACCCACTGGTACGACGAAGCCACCAAAATCCTTCATCAGAGCCTCTCCGACCATGGCGCTCTGGGGCTGGATTTCACCCAGCACGTCCAGACCAACGCCACGTTGATCAATGACTCCTGGTGCGATTGCTTCCGGCGAAATCGAATCGTGGCGGGCATCAGCGTGGATGGACCTGAGGAGATCCACGACGCTCATCGTCGATTCCGCAATGGCCGTGGATCCCACGCACTGGCCATGAAAGGCATTGAAGCCCTGCATCGGAATGACATTCCATTCCACTGCATCTCAGTGCTGACGGAAGACGCCATGGAACAACCGGAGCGGATGTACCGCTTCTTCCGGGACAACGGCATCAACGACGTGGGTTTCAACGTTGAAGAGCAGGAGGGGATTCACACCAGCTCTTCGATGCAGGGTGCCGCCATGGAGGCGAAATACCGTGATTTCCTGCGGACGTTCTGGCGTCTCAGTGAACAGGATGGTTATCCCGTTGTTTTACGGGAGTTTGAACAGGTGATCAGCCTGATCCAGGGTCACCAGCGGATGACCCAGAACGAGCTGAACCGTCCGTTCTCGATCCTGAGCGTGGATTGGCAGGGGAATTTCTCGACGTTTGATCCTGAACTGCTGTCCGTGGCGAGTGATCACTACGGAACATTCAACCTGGGCAATCTGCGCGACCTGTCACTGGAGGAGTCCACCAGGACAGAGCAGTTCCTGCGGCTGTTCTCGGATATGAGCAGAGGCGTTCAGGGCTGTCAGGAAGGATGCGAGTACTTCGGCCTTTGCGGCGGTGGCAACGGCAGCAACAAGTTTTGGGAGCACGGCAGCCTGGCCGCCGGTGAAACAAACGCCTGCCGCTTCGGAACCCAGATTCCGGTGCAGGTGTTGCTGGAACGCTTTGAACAGGGTCCGCCGCTCGAAGGCAATGGGCTGCATCGGGAGCCGCCGCGAGCACCCAAGCGCTAACCGTCAGCGTCTCCATCGCTTAGCTGGCGCCAGATGAACTGTCGGATACATTGGAGATGTGTCCGACGGGCATCTCCCAACGGGAGATCGGCCACAACTGAAAATGCACGTCGGGCCGGGCCCGATTTCAGTTCCCTTTGCCTCATCCCCTTCTGCCCGAACTTGAATCGCTCACCACC
The DNA here is from genome assembly GCA_913042965.1 of uncultured Synechococcus sp. GTDB lineage: Bacteria > Cyanobacteriota > Cyanobacteriia > PCC-6307 > Cyanobiaceae > Parasynechococcus. Next base: position 2,703 of record CAJWLE010000167.1, on the reverse strand, counting down.
GAGGTGGCAGCGTCCCGGAACTTCGAGCTCTGTGGCCTCCAGCTGCTGACACACATGAGCCCGATGACACTCGAAGTGCAGATTCGGCACAGCAGTGGTTCGGATGTGAGCCTCGACGACTGCGCCGGATTCAGCCTGGTGCTCGGTGACGCTCTGGAATCCTCTGAGCTGCTGAAGGAGGCCTATGTTCTGGAGATCAGCAGCCCCGGCATCGGGGAGCAGCTCTCGAGCGATCGCGATTTCAAAACTTTTCGCGGTTTCCCGGTGGAAGCCAGCTTCCGCGACAAGGACGGATCCGAGAAGCGCATCGAAGGTCTGTTACTGGAACGCGACGACGAAACGCTGCAGATCAACATCCAGGGCCGGATCAAACGTCTGCCCCGCGACTGCGTAACCGCCGTCCGACTCACAACCCCCAGCGCCTGACAGCGCCGAACCGCCACCCCGTCCCGCTCACTCTCCCCACCCGATGGCACTCGTCCTTCTTCCTGGCCTCACCAACCTGATCGACGACATCAGCGAAGAAAAGAAGCTGCCACCTCAGGTGGTGGAAGCAGCCCTGCGAGAAGCTCTTCTCAAGGGATATGAGCGTTATCGCAGAACCCTCTATATCGGGATCAGCGAAGACCCGTTTGAAGAGGACTACTTCAGCAACTTCGACGTCGGCCTGGACCTCGAAGAAGAGGGTTATCGCGTGCTCGCCAGCAAGATCATTGTTGACGAGGTGGAAAGCGAAGACCACCAGATCGCTCTGGCGGAGGTGATGCAGGTGGCGGAAGACGCCCAGGCGGGAGACACCGTTGTTCTGGACGTCACGCCGGAGAAGGAGGACTTTGGCCGGATGGCGGCTGCCACCACCAAGCAGGTGCTGGCGCAAAAGCTGCGCGATCAGCAGCGGCGGATGATCCAGGAGGAATTCGCCGACCTTGAGGATCCGGTGCTGACCGCCCGTGTGATCCGGTTCGAGCGCCAGTCGGTGATCATGGCTGTCAGCTCCGGCCTGGGCCGACCGGAAGTGGAAGCGGAGCTGCCGCGTCGAGATCAGCTACCGAACGACAACTACCGAGCCAATGCAACCTTCAAGGTGTTTCTGAAGGAAGTGAGTGAGGTGGCACGCCGCGGCCCCCAGCTGTTCGTCAGCCGCTCCAATGCCGGCCTGGTGGTGTATCTGTTCGAAAACGAAGTTCCTGAGATCCAGGAAGGATCCGTGCGGATTGTGGCGGTGGCACGGGAAGCCAATCCCCCCTCACGCTCCGTTGGACCGCGCACGAAGGTGGCCGTCGACAGCATCGAGCGCGAGGTGGATCCAGTGGGAGCCTGCATCGGCGCCCGCGGATCGCGCATCCAACAGGTGGTGAATGAATTGCGAGGCGAAAAAATTGATGTTGTCCGCTGGTCTCAGGACCCCGGTCAGTACATCGCCAATTCCCTCAGCCCAGCGCGGGTGGAGATGGTGCGCTTGGTTGACCCTGCTGGTCAGCATGCCCATGTGCTGGTGCCCCCCGATCAGTTGAGCCTGGCCATCGGCCGTGAAGGGCAGAACGTGCGTCTGGCCGCCAGGCTGACGGGCTGGAAAATCGATATCAAGAACTCCACTGAATACGACCAGGCCTCCGAAGACGCCGTTGTGGCTGAGCTGATTGCCCAGCGGGAAGAGGAAGAGGCGCTGCAACTTGAAGCCGAGGAACGTCTCGCGGCTGAACAAGCCGCCCGCGCCGAGGAGGATGCACGACTGCGCGAGCTTTATCCCCTGCCCGAAGACGAGGAGGATTACATCGAGGGTGAAGAGGAGATCTACGCCGAGGGCGAGGGCGAGGTTCCTGCGGAAGAAGACCTTGGGGAAAACACTGGAGCCGAAGTGGCGGCGGAGGAAGAACAGCCTGTTGGTGAAGAACAGCCTGTCGACAGCAGTGAGGACGCCCGGTGACCGATCGTCCCGTCCTGCGTCGCTGCGTGGCCTGCCGCCAGCTTTTGGATCGTCGCCAGTTATGGCGTGTGATCCGCGACCATCAGGACGGTGTCCTTCTGGATGAGGGAATGGGCCGTTCGGCCTATCTCTGTCCCAACGAGGACTGTCTAGATGAGGCCCGGCGCCGCAAAAGACTGCAGAAGGCCCTGCGCTGTCAGGTGCAGGATGCAGTCCTCGAGGCCCTGGATCAGCGGCTCCGTCACTCGACGGAAGAGACCGCTGAGGCAAACTGAACACTGGCCACACTATGTGCGGCCTCCGCGGCACCTCGTGCCCGGCCCGACCGGAGATCACCACTGAATGACCAGCAGCGGCAAAGTCAGAATTTACGAGCTGTCCAAGGACCTCGGTCTTGAGAACAAGGACGTGCTGGATGCGGCCGAAAAGCTGTCGATCGCAGCCAAGAGCCACAGCAGCTCAATCAGTGACTCCGAAGCGGGAAAGATCCGCAATCTGCTGAAGTCCGGCGGTAACGGAGCTCAACCCGCCGCTCCGAACAAGCCCGCTCCTGGAAAAGCGATTCTGTCGGTGAAGAAGGCTGCACCCCCAGCCAAACCTGCAGCAGCAAAGCCCGCACCTGCAAAGCCTGGGCCAGCACAACCAGCAGCAGCTCCAGTCCAACCCCCAACCAACCAACCTGTGGCCGCCAAACCGGTTGCCACACCAGCCAAGGTGTCGGCTCCTCCGGCACGACCCTCCGCAGCTGCCAAACCGCTTCCTGCAAAGCCCGCAGC
>CAJWLE010000166.1:0-4187 GCA_913042965.1 uncultured Synechococcus sp. | reverse complement strand
TCTGGCGTCCGAGCGCTATGTCTGGAAGCTGACGAATCCGCCTTTTGAGCCTGTCTGCAACCCCTGGACTTCCGCCACGGCGCCTGGCTTGGGATGTGTTGCTGGCTGTGGCAGCAGGGGCCTATGCGGACGTGGCACTGGAGCGGGCCCTGCGTGACGGCTCTCTGGCAGGTCCTGATCGGGGCCTGGCCACAGAGCTGGTCTATGGCGCCATCCGTCGCCGTCGATCCCTGGATGGCTGGCTGGATCGGCTTGGACGGGTCCCGGCGCGCAAGCAGCCCCCCAAATTGCGATGGCTGCTGCACATCGGCCTGTATCAGTTGCTGTGGATGGAGCGGATCCCTGTTTCAGCAGCGGTCAACACCTGTGTGGCGCTGGCGAAGGCGGGGGGACTGGCGCGGCTGGCGCCGGTGGTGAATGGTCTCCTCCGCTCTGCTCAACGGGCCAAGGAGGCGGGTGAGGAACTCGAGCGGCCTGCCGATATGGCTCAGGCTCTGGCCCTGGAGCACTCTTTGCCGGACTGGTTCACGCCCCTGTTGCTCCAGTGGCGGGGTGCTGAGGGAGCCGCTGCAGTGGCCTCCTCGTGTAACAAGGTGCCCACCTTGGATCTGCGGGTCAATCCGCTGCGACGCAGCCGCGAGACAGTTCAGGAGGATCTTGCGGCAGCGGGAGTGACCACCCGCCCCATCACGGGCTGCCCCCAGGGTCTGCAGGTGGAGGGGCACAGCGGTGATCTGCGCCGTTGGCCGGGATACGAGTCGGGCCACTGGTGCGTGCAGGACAGGGCGGCTCAGTGGGTGGCCCCGTTGCTGCAGCCTTTGCCAGGTGATCGAATCCTCGATGCCTGTGCGGCTCCCGGTGGCAAGAGCACCCATCTGGCGGAACTGGTGAACGATGACGGGGAAATCTGGGCCGTGGATCGGTCCCAAGGCCGATTGCAACGGGTCGCTGCCAATGCTGCGCGGCTCGGTTTGGGCTCGATTTCGGCGCTGACGGCTGATGCAGCAGCGCTGCAGAACGATCGTCCCAGCTGGAAAGGCAGCTTCCAGCGCATTCTGCTCGATGCACCCTGTTCCGGTCTCGGAACCCTGGCTCGTCATCCCGATGCTCGCTGGCGGATCACGCCTGCTGCTATCGAGGGGTTGTTGCCCCTGCAGAGGGATCTGCTGGATGGTTTGGTGCCATTACTGGCGCCTCAAGGACGCCTCGTTTACTCCACTTGCACGATTCATCCGGCCGAGAACGATCAGCAGATCCATCAGTTGCTGAAGCGCCATCCGCAGCTGGAGCTGCTGGAGCTGCATCAGCGTTGGCCCGATGATGCGGCTGGAGGCGACGGGTTCTTCGCGGCGGTGCTTCAGCGCCGCTGAATCTGGGGTTTCAACCAGTTGCGTCGACCCTCGACCTCATTGGGTGCATCGGGAAGCGCCTGGGGTTGCGTTGCCGGCCGAGGACGTGCCTCTGGCAAGGGCCACGGTTCAGAGTCATTGTCAGGCGAAAGCCAGTTCCTGGGGGGAGCTGGATCTGCAAGCTTCTGAGGCCCTGGATAAAACGATCCCGGTTGATATTCGTAACCCCTGTAAGGAACTTTGCTTCTGCGGCGGGATGCCCTGCCCGGTGGGCGGAAGGGACGCTTGAGCTTCGGTTTTTTTGGGAAGGCTTGCGGTGGAACTTCATCCACCACTTGGAGCATGAACTGCTTCCAGGCCCAGGCCGCTTCGCCGCTGTTGCTCTTGGTTTCCCGGTTGTTGTCGTAACCGAACCACACCGCGGTGGTGAGCTGGGGCACCGAGCCGATGAACCAGAGGTCGCGGGCCCCCTCCGAGGTGCCTGTTTTGCCTGCAACCGCGCGGTCATCGAGTTTGGCGGCGATGCCCGTCCCGCCGGAGACAACACGTTGCAGCATCCAGTTCATGGCGTCGGCAACGTCACTGTCGAGGGCTTTGCGGCCCCGTTCTCCGTCCGCTCTCCGGTTCCAGATCAGTTCGTCTTCCGGTCCTCGGATTTCCTCAAAAGGCGTTGGGGGAACAAAGATTCCGCGGTTTGCCACCCCGGCGTAGGCCGAGGCCATGTCGAGGATCGTCTGTTCATAGGCCCCGATGGCCATCGGGTAATACCGGCCCAGCGGTCGCTTGGTTCCGATGTCGAAACCGTTGGCGGTTTCGATGATGGCGTCGAAGCCGACCTTGTCCTGAAGCTGAACCGCAACGGTGTTCAGCGAGTTCTTCAGGGCATCGGCAAGCGACACCTTGCCGAAGTACTTCGCACCGAAGTTCTTGGGGCAGTACCCACTCCAGCAACGCGCTTTGTCGATGAAGATGTCTTCCGGCTTGACTCCTCGGTCGATCGCGGCGGCGTAAGGAAAGATTTTGAAGGTGGACCCGGGAGAGCGCAACGCCTGGGTGGCGCGGTTGAACTGGCTCTGGCTGAAGTCCTTTCCGCCCACCAGAACCCGCACCAGACCCGTGCCGGGTTCAATCGATACCATCGCGCCCTCGGTGTCATAGGGAGCGTTCTTGCGGATCACCTCACGGGCCTTGGTCTGCCAGTTGAGGTTGAGGCTGGTGCGCACCTTGAGGCCACCCACTTCAAGCTGCTCCTGTGTGACCAGTTTCGGCAGTTCCTGGGCCACCCAGCTGGTGAAAAACGGTGCGGCGCTGTTGAAATATTTCGGGGTCGCGGGTTGCAAGTTGAGCGGGGTGTTGAGGGCCTGTGCTGCTTCCCCTGCGGTGATGAAACCCTCCTGTTTCATCCGATCGAGCACCACGGCTCTCTGCTTCAAGGCCAGGTCGGGATTCACCAGTGGTGAGTAGATGGAGGGTGCCGGAGGGAGCCCAGCAATCAGGGCCGCTTCCGGCAAGTTCAGCTGATCGGGCGTTTTGGAGAAGTAGATCCAGGCCGCGTCCGCCACGCCATAGGCGCCGGATCCCAGATACACGTAATTGAGGTATTGCTCGAGAATCTGCTGCTTGCTGAGCTGCCGCTCGAGTTTCAGAGCCAAAGCGGCTTCCTTGAGCTTGCGTGTGATGGTGCGGTCCTGGCTCAGAAAAACCGTCCGGGCGAGTTGCTGGGTGATCGTGCTGGCCCCCTCGCGCACGGATCCCTGGCGCACATTGGTGACGACGGCTCGGGCAATGCCCCAACCGTCTATGCCGTTATGTCTGTAAAAACGTCGGTCTTCTGCCGCGATGAAGGACTGCTGCACGAGCAGGGGCATCTCACCGGGTTTGAGCTTGTCCCTTGTGGCGGGTCCCAGCTTCTGGATCACCTGCCCTCTGCTGGAGAGCAGGGTGATCGTCCCGGGTCGATGGAAGCTGGCGATGCCGCGGGCATCCGGCAGGGTTGAATCAACCAGCTGGGTGAAAGCCTTTGTGCCGATGGCGGCGGTGAAGCCAGCCCCTGCAGAAATCGCTGCAATCAGTCCCCAGCGCAGGCGTGACCGTTTCACATCACCTGGGTCAGGGGGCTGTTGCCAATCGCCAGGGCTGTCACAAGCATTCCAAGCACGAGGAAAGGTTGTGCGCTGGCCTGATATTTCACATCGAACTCAACGGGATCGCGAAGGAGCCAGATGTCCTGAAATGTCATCTGAGGCACGATCAGCAGCACCAGAAGCACAGCAGCGAAATGCTGACCGATGGAAATCAGCACGGCAACCATGGCCAGCTGAAACAGATCAATCATCCCGGCGCTGATCCAGCTTGCGGTTTTGATGCCGAAGGCCACAGGCAGGGATTGGAGGCCAAGTTCACGGTCTCCTTCAACACTCTTGAAGTCATTCACCACAGCAATCCCCAGGCCAGCAAGGCTGTAAGCCAGGGTCAAGATCGCAGTGCTCCAGGTGAGCTGGCCGAACAGGGCCTGACCAGCCCACCAGGGAAGCGCGATGTAACTAGCCCCCAGGGCGTAATTCCCCAGCCAGCCATTCTGTTTCAGCTTCAGGGGTGGAGCTGAGTAGATGTAACTCACAAGCGAGCCACCAACGGCCAGAAGAAAAACCGCTGGAGTGTCATGTCCAGCCCAGAGGTCCAGTCCATAGGACACCGCCAAACCCGCCAGGAGCAGCACCCAGATCTGCAGCTTCACCTGACCAAGCGAGATTGCACCGGAGGGGATGGGTCGATAGGGCTCGTTGATCGCGTCGATGTCGCGGTCGTAGTAGTCGTTGATGGTCTGGGTGAAACCAG
>CAJWLE010000165.1:0-4204 GCA_913042965.1 uncultured Synechococcus sp. | reverse complement strand
CGCACGAAAACTTCGTCTTCCCTGAAGAGGTTCTGCCCCGTGGTAACGCTCTCTAGTAGAGAGTTACTTCAGAACTAATCAAACCGCTCCTTATGGGGCGGTTTTTTTTTGGTCTGAAAAATTAGGACAATTCATCGTTTTTCAAATGTAAAACCCATGTTTGTTCGCCATTCCGTATTAGTAATTCCTGCATTAAGGCGTGTAAAAACAAAATTAAACCAACGATTTCTAATGATTCTTCAATTCCAGTGATGGCGCCATACCAGAAACTATGAAGACGAATTAAGCCCGATCGAACAGCAAAACTGCCCACCATTTCCATGCCGATTGAACCGGTGAGATAAATGCTTCCTGCCCTAAGAAATCTTGCGGAAGTTTTGGCAGGAAGAGCCGTTAGAAAACGACGAAAGCGCCATAAAAGTCCAAGGGCGACAAGGCCATAGGGAATGACCCAGGTTGAAGCAAGGGCCGGATGGATCTGGTGGCGAAGTCCAGGAAAAATCAGGATTTCGTGGATCTGCAGAGCTTCGTCAAGGGCTAGGAAAACGAAGATGCGGCTTAGCAGTGTCCAGTCAGCGGCATTTTGTTGACATGGAATTGTGCTCAGTCGCTTCAACAGAAAGGCGCTCGTGAGCAACAGCAGTGTGCTGAACAGTGTGGGCAGGTTCAGCTCCCGATCCATGTTCACCACGTCAAGCCAATGTTTATCGGCGCCGAAGCCGTAGATGCCCACTTGCGTCAGGGTGTGGGCCATCAGCAGTGCTGCGGTGGCGAGGTTCAGGGCCCGGCGGACCTTGTTTGGAGTCATCGACGGATGGTGCAGGAGGGTATCGACAGTCGCTTTACGGCAAGCGGTTTCACGAAAATGGTTCTAGGTCCTGCTTAACCTCCTGCTCACCTTGTGGACATCTGTTGCAGGTCATTCATTTGCGGGGACGGGGATTACGCCGAGCCATTTCGGCATTGTTCGCATTGTTGGCGACGGTTGCCGGCCTGACCCTGCTGGTGCAACTTCTGCTTTCTGCAGTGGGGTCCGGATCCGTTGATTCCGGTTGGTTTGCCGTCGTTGTCGTCTGTGCCGTGGTGGCGTTCTTGTTGCGCCGGTCTGAGTGGGTGCTGGAGCTGCTGGCCATCTCAGGCGACTCCGCCCATCGAGCCCGCTTTCGATTCGTTTGGGGATTGCTGCTGTTTGGAGTTGTCCTGGTGGCTGGCTTGAAACTTGGCAGCGCGGATCAGCACGCCTACAAAAAACTGGTTTTTGGTGAGGGTGGGTTGGTGGAGTGGACGCAGGTTCTGTTGTTGGTCACTGCCGTGCGGGCCGCCTGGTTGCTGGCGGGTGATCTCAACCGGCGCCTACTGGAATCCTGGCCTTCTGTTCTGTCGCGCGGGTTCGCTTTGCTGCTGGGGCTGTTGTTGATGGAGGAGCTGGCCTGGGGGCAGGTGATCTTTGGTTGGCGCACGCCGGAGGCGCTGCGGGAGATCAATGCACAGAACGAAACCACGCTCCACAACATCGGATGGTTTCAGGATCGTCTCGATCTTGGTTATTTCCTGGTCACCCTGCTGCTTCTGGCAGTTGTGGTGCTTGCCCCCTGGCTGGCAAATCGCTTCAGGCCCCATGCCTCCCAAGGGCTGGCGGAGGTGCTGCGCTGCATCTCTCCTGCAACGTATGTGTGGCCGCTATTCCTTGCGGTGGCTGTGCTGGCCTTTTTCGTGGCCACCCGTGCAGCCTCCGGGGTCATTCTCAATCGCGATCAGGAGTGGGGTGAGCTGCTTCTTTACGGCTCTATTGCGTTGATGTTGCTGCGGGCTCGTGTGCTGCTTGGACCCATCGACACCACGGCATGAACAACTCCAGCTCGAGGGTTGTTCAGCACAGCGGATGGCCGCCCAAGCGGGTGCTTGGGATGGCAACGCTGTTTTTCCTGGTGTGTTTAGCGCTCCAGTTCTGGCGTCTGTTCAGCCTCAGTGCCACGTACGACCAGGCCCTGTTCCTGCAGGAGCTTTGGTCCACGGCCCAGGGGCGTCCATTCGAGAGCAGTCTGTCTTCTGTGCTGTCCGGGGCTGTCGCGATCGGGGATTCCCTCCCCTGGGTGGATTATTTGCATCTGGGGCAGCACGCCAACGCTTTCACGCTGATCGGTGCACCGCTCGTGGCCTTTCTGGGGCCCTGGGCTCTACCCCTGCTTCAGGTTTCAGCTCTGACGGCTGCCGGTCTGGTGTTCTGGCGTCTGGCGTCGGCGCGTCTGCCCGATGATCTGGCCGAACGGCTAACGGCGGCCTACTTCCTGAGCGGAGCTGTGATCGGCCCGGCTCTGGAAAATTTCCATGATCTGATTTGGTTGCCTTTGCTGGGTTTTCTCGTGCTGGAGGGACTGCTGGAGCGTCGTGCCTGGCAGGCCCTGTTGCTCGGAATCCTGCTTCTGCTCGTGCGGGAAGACAGCGGGCTGCTGTTGTTCTCACTGGGATTGTGGGCGGCGGTACGCCGACCAGGCAGTCGCTCGATGGGCGTGGTGTTGATGCTGGCTTCCTTCACCTGGGTGCTGCTGGTCACCGGTTGGATTCAGCCATCGGTCGATTCCTCGTTGGCGGATCGCTTTCTGCAGGAGAAGTTCGGGCATCTGGTTCAGGACGTTTCGGGCGGTACGCCTGCCGTGGTGCTTGGTCTGTTGATGCGGCCTCTCGCTCTCCTTCAAGCCCTCGTTTCTCCTCCTGGCGCGACGCTCGGTTTCGTGCTCGCGTTGACGTTGCCGCTGCTGTTTGTGCCGTTGCTGTCTCTGGATGCTGCGCTGCTGGTGTCTGTTCCGCTGCTGATCGCGCTGATCTCCCAGGGCCGTACCGCGCTGGCCGTAACCCTTCGCTATGTCCTTGCCCTGGTGCCTGGGCTCTATCTCGGCGCAGTGCTGTGGTGGCAGCATCATCCAGAGCTCTGGAGCCGGCGTTGGTTGCGACGGGCTTGGACGGCAGCCCTCAGCCTTGGCCTGGTTCTGACCCTGGTGGGGAATCCCCACCGCAGCCTGTCGGCTCTGATTCCCGACAGTGTTTCGCCATGGGTGCATGTGTCGGCGACAGCAATGCTGGAGCGTCAGGCGGAAGCTGCCGGAGCCGTGGCGTTGATTCCATCGCAGGCCAGCGTTGCCGCCGACACGCCGCTGCTGCCACTTTTGGCCCAGCGGGAAGCCGTCGTTCGCTTTCCAAAACACACCAGTTACCGCGATCGCCAGGGTGTTGCTCAGTCGGTGGACTGGGTTGTGGCATTTCCTGGTTACTACACGCCCTTGGCTCCAGTGTTCAAGCGGGAGCGCAAGCAGCAGCGATCGATCCGCAGGGAGCTCAGCGAGCTCAGCCGCTCGGGTCGGTATCGCCTGGTTCGTTGCCAGGGAGGGACAGTTGTTCTGCAACGGGCCGCTGACACAGCGTCAGTCCGGAGCTCCAGCCCTGGCAACGCCAGTTCCTGTCCCTGGCTTGACTGAGCAGCCTGCGCTGGACCGATGGACTGGAACCCCAGCCGGGATCATCCGGATTGAGCAGCAGCGTCATCCACTTTGTGCTCTCCAGGTTGTGGGTGGAGGAGCGTTTGGGAAAGGCAATGCTGGTGCGTTGGCTCAGTTGCGGCACCAGATAGCTGGTGGTGAGCACGGCATCGTTGGGATGCACAAGGGCGATTGCAGCACGGGCTTGATCCAGTTGAGGCAGGCGCTGGAGGTAAGGACCGGTGAAGAACCAGGGTTTGGCGAGGGCCAGCCAACAGGCACTGGCCCAGATCAGTGCCCAGGCCGGTCCGCGGCGCCCTGCCGGACGTTTCAACAACCCTCCATCGATGGCGGCCACCACGGCCACGACCCCCAGCGGCAGGCTGTAGTGGTGCACCAGGGTGCGGTAACTCGGTGAGGCTGAGAGCAGGTTCACCACGACCAGCGGTAATCCGATCAGCAGCGCCGGCCTGGACCGGCGGCGCCACAAGAGGCCGCATGGCAGCGCCAGCAGCAGCACATAAAGGAGGCCTCCGCTCCAGTCCAGCTGTTGCATCACGCTGAGCGGATCGCCAAGCAGGTGTCTGAACATCCGATCGGCTGCTTTTGGCCCCTCGCCGTTTCTCAACCATGGGTAGAGCCAGCGGCTGAGCAACAGCAGCCAACCAACCGCCAGACCGAAGGCTGCGCTGCACCAGCGCCAGCGTCGTCTTAATGCGAGATCCAGAGCC
>CAJWLE010000164.1:0-4246 GCA_913042965.1 uncultured Synechococcus sp. | reverse complement strand
ACGCTTCAAACCTCGTAGAGAAAGCCTGCGATTGATCAATACATACGTCATCAACCCCATAAAAAACCCGCTGACGGCCGCCACAATGCCCCCCATCTCCAGGGAGACTTGCATCAGGTCAAAGCAAAGTAATGAGATCAACAATCCGCAGCTGAATGCCAAAAAGACAGCACTGATTTTCTTGGAGGGTTGATAAAAAGCTCCGAAACCGGCCGAAATCAGTGCTGACACCATCGCAACGAAGGACCACGCCATAGCGTCAAAGGTTGTCCCTCCCTGCGTTAAGGACGGATCGCGCACCAAAAACAGAAGTAGCTGATCCACCATCTCGCCACTGGCGTACATAGTTTTTGTAGCCATCTAAACGCCATTCGACCGTAGAGAGCCGCCAAAGCGAGCGAATGATCTTTTGAACAAGCAGCAAGAGTCCTGCCAAGTTTTAAAAAATTCCAGCCAGGGGGCTCCACCACCATGGACCAAGGCCTGTTACTCCAACACTTGAGCCGAAAAGTAGAACTCTCTGCACAAATGAATTCACTTCCATGAAGAATGCATGCGGAGGAGAACCAGTGCACCGCCATTGCATCACCTTAAATCTCACAATAACGTCCAACCGCGCATCTATGAATACAGCCTTAAGCCGCAACGATTCACCACAAGCAATTATTTTTTGCGAAACCGATCAAGTCATCAGGAGAAATAAACTTCGCCAAGCCATTCCCTTACATCGCGAAACAGAGAACCGAAATGACATTGATTCAGCAGACCTATGAAGCGGAGCAATACAAACAAGCCATGGGAGCAACCACCCAAAACGTTTGACAGCTCAGTTGAAGCAAAAGCCTCTTCCCTAGACGCATAGCGTCAACCCACGATCAGCAGAAGACACCACTGGCGAGGCCCATGCGCGCAAGCTCTTGGTGAATTTGCGGTTATTTTCGGGTCCCTACAATCCCTGCGGCAGCAAAGCGAGCTTCATTCCATCCAGGAAACGACATTGAGACCATGGATGACTCCGCTAAATCCGATGTACTGGTGATCGCCGCCAGCAATGGCGAGAACCTGAAACTTGCCGAACGATTTGCGCATCAAACCAAGGAGCTGGGTCAATCAGCAAAGGTGCTGGACCTAACCACAATCGATTTGCCCCTGTTCACCCCGAGAGCCCAGGAACGGGGAATACCCGAAGCCGTTGCTCCATTGCAACAGCAACTAATGGCGGCACCTCGCTGGGTGATCTGCGCTCCTGAATACAACGGCTCCATTCCTCCATCTCTCACCAACGCCATCGCTTGGTTATCAGTCACAGGAGACGACTTTCGGGCTCTTTTTAATGGTCAGCCCATTGCCATCGCCACGTTCTCCGGTGGAGGCGGAATGGAGCTGCTCCTATCCCTACGAATCCAGCTCACCCACCTCGGGGCACAGGTTGTCGGCCGTCAACTCCTGAGCAATTACTCGAAGCCCGCCAAGGACGACAGCATCACCAACCTGCTGCAGCTGCTTCTACAGATGACTCCGCTGCAACTCTGAGCCAACCACACACGTCGCCGCAAGAAAACACTTCATACCCCCAACACCTCCCACCAGCTCAGGGACGCTTGTGCTGCGTTCAACCGATGAACGGTTTCACTCATCGATGGATTGGCTCGAGTCTGGGTATGGCTTTTCCTTCGGCGATCACAACGATCCCAAAGAGATTCCAAGAATGACTTGCACAACACAGGACGCGACCTGAAATAAGAGAGTCACTATCAATGGATCCCTAGAGCGATGGGTTATCCAATGAGCCCTCAGGCCGTGGTGCGCTACCGCGGATATTTGTTGCTCCCTCAAATCAACCAGGGCTGGCTGGTTCGGCCAGAACGCAGCCCGATGCAGTTGCTCCCGTTTCGAACTCCAACCTGCTCTGTGGCGGATGTCAAGGCACTGTTGGATTGGCGCCTTTCCCAGGAAACAACAGAGATAGGGGCCGCTTGAGCGGCCACCTCATTCAGACTCAGGCCGCCGCAGGGGGAGGGGTTGGATCACCGATGGTCTGAAGCGGAATCACCAATGTTGCCCAGTGAGCGGGACGTTCCGGACGGTTGCGCCGTGCTTGACGGACCCCAAAAGGCACACGAACGACGTTGGTGCCTTCAACAGGAATGGTGTGACCACGGCTGAACGCCGAATCGAGCCCATCAGAAAGGACTGGAAGACTGAGGCCCTGCTGACTTTCAGCGTCTGAATTGTTGCTTATCCGATCCATGGTGTCCCCCGACAGACGAATCAGTTGCCGACCAGTCTGATTGCTTTGCAAGCAACGACTGATCGAAATAAACCAAAACTTTGGTTTTCAGTGAAAATTTACACGTTGTAGGCCGTAATTACCAGCAAAACTCCTTTCACTTCAAGCCGCAGCAATCGAAGTCGAAATTGCCATGTCCTCCACTGACGGGCAAGTGCACACCAAATTGCGATCACCGAAGGCGTTATCGATGCGAGCCACAGCTGGCCACATCTTGTTCTGCTGCTGTCCCTCCAGCGGGAACGCCGCCTGACGACGGCTGTAGGGACGATCCCAATCATCCGCGGTAACCGCAGCCATGGTGTGTGGCGCCCGTTTCAGCGGGTTATTACTGGCGTCGAGGGCACCGGACTCAATCGCCCGGACCTCCTCACGGATTGAAATCAACGCATTCACGAAGTGGTCGAGCTCCGCCAGGCTTTCACTTTCGGTGGGCTCCACCATCACCGTTCCGGCGACCGGCCAGCTCACGGTGGGGGCGTGGAAGCCGTAATCCATGAGCCGTTTGGCGATGTCATCCACCTCGATTCCGGCATCTCGCTTGAGCGGCCGCAAATCGAGAATGCATTCATGGGCGACCCGACCACGGGCTCCCCGGAACAGGACCGAATAGTGCGGATCAAGCCGATGGGCCAGGTAATTGGCAGACAGCAGAGCCACAGCACTGGCATGTCGCAACGCATCGCCACCCATCATCCGGAGATACATCCAACTGATTGGCAAAATGCTGGCGCTGCCCAACGCCGCAGCCGACACCGGTCCAATGGCCGACCCGTTGCACGGTTGCAGCGGATGGCCAGGCAGGAACGGGGCGAGGTGGGCTGCCACACCGATCGGGCCAACTCCCGGTCCGCCGCCGCCATGGGGAATGCAGAAGGTCTTGTGCAGATTCAGGTGGCAGACATCCGCCCCGAAAACACCCGGTCGGCATAGACCCACCTGAGCATTGAGATTGGCCCCATCGAGATAAACCTGGCCTCCATGGCGATGAACCAGATCGCAAATGCTGCGGATTCCTGTTTCGAACACCCCATGGGTGGAGGGGTACGTGACCATCAGGGCCGCGAGGCGATCGGCGTACTGCTCAGCTTTGGCTGCCAGATCGCTCTGGTCGATGTTGCCATCGTCATCGCAGGCCACCGCCACCACGGTGAGACCGGCCATCACGGCACTGGCTGGATTGGTGCCGTGGGCGCTGGTGGGAATCAGACAGATATCGCGATGCCCCTCGCCGCAGGAAAGGTGCCAGGCACGGATCACCAGCAAACCTGCGTATTCGCCCTGCGACCCTGCATTGGGCTGCAACGACACCGCAGCAAAACCAGTTAGGGCAGCCAGCCAGGTCTCCAGGTCATCCGCCAGGCGGCGATAACCGACCGTCTGGGAGGCCGGAGCAAAAGGATGCAAGCCAGCAAACACCGGCCAGCTCACCGGCAGCAGCTCAGCCGCTGCATTGAGCTTCATGGTGCAGCTTCCGAGCGGAATCATCCCGTGCACCAGGGAGATGTCTCGACTCACCAACCGCTGGATATAACGAAGCAGCTCCGTCTCGCTGCGGTAACGATGAAACACCTCCTGGGTGAGCCAGGGAGCGGTGCGGCCAGAAACGGAATCAAAGGCCACATCAGGCGCAGGCACAAACCCGGGCGCAGGTTGGCCGGCCGCCTGCGCAACAGCTTCCACCAACCGCTGAACCTCCGCGGCGTCGCTGCACTCATCCAGGCTGATGCCGAAACCGGTGGCGTCCTCGGGATCCACGCCATCTGGCACAACCCGCAGGTTGAAGCCGGCCGCCGCCGCCGCACGATGCACCACGGCTGCCAATGGGGACGTGATCGTCACCGTGTCAAAGCGATCACCAGGGGGTACGGAGAAGCCCAGTTCCGTCAGGGCCGCCTCCAGCTGCTTCCGCAGCCCGAAGATTCGCCGAGCCATGTCCTCTAGACCGGTCGGCCC
>CAJWLE010000163.1:0-4258 GCA_913042965.1 uncultured Synechococcus sp. | reverse complement strand
TCTAGTTTGGGTCATAATTCTAGCTTCATGTGTTTCCTTCGCTAGCTAATTTAATCCTTTTGTGTCGGCGGCTTTTGCCGTTTCTCTAGTGATGACGTCTTCCTTTTCTCTTGCATTGTCTGTTTAATTAGCTCATTTTTCTGTGTTTTAATAGTTTCTGTGTGTACTGAAGGGCTTGCAGTCGGTCGGGAAATATTTTGCTAACTCCAAATTGCTGAAGCCGTTTGGCCAGCTGTTGGTTGGCACCGGCTACGACGGCTATTCGCCCTTGTGATTCAGCTTCCTGAATCATCCGCTCCACAGCAAGAGCAGCAGTTATTCCCATTCTTGGAACGTCACTGATGTCTAAAAGCAACGCTTCATAGTTATGAAGTTGTGCCACGCGGGAATTGATTCCCCTTGCTGCTCCGAAGCTCATCGGTCCCCGCAGTCGAAACAACATCAGTCGATTGCCACAGGCTTCGATGATTGTTTGTTCTCGTTCGCTTAGATGTTTTGCCTCTTGAATTTGAGCGTCAGGATGATTGTCGTCGTCCATCCACTGGAGCTGGCTTTGGGTGATTCCGTCGACTGTGAGTAAGTTGGCGATGAACATGCCAACAAGGACTCCCCAAATCAAGTCCCAAAACACCGTCATCAGCAGCACGGCATACATCAGCGCTGCTGTCTTGGCTGAGAGTCTGTGAGCTCGCAATAAGAAGCCCCAATCGATGATGTCGAGACCGACCTTGATCAATATCCCGGCCAGGAGTGCGGTGGGAATCGTTGCGGCCATTGGACCAGCACCCACCAGGACAAGCAGCAGAACAATTGAGTGGGTCATGCCGGAGATCGGTGTTTGACCTCCCGATTGGATGTTGATCACCGTTCGCATCGTTGCCCCTGCCGCCGGCAGCCCTGACACCAATCCGGAGCAGGCGTTGGCGAGCCCCTGGCCAATCAATTCTCGGTCTGAGTTGTGGTTGGTTTGTGTGAGGTTGTCGGCCACCAGAGATGTGAGCAGGGAGTCGATTGCTCCCAGCAGAGCCAGAACAGCACCCGCCTTCAGCAATGTTTGCCAGTGTTCGCTGAAGTTGGGCAGCGCTGGCCGCAGCCCTCCTTCGGGAATCGTTCCAATCCTGGCCAATGGTTCGACTCCGAATTCTTTGAGTCGGTCGTCGTTGAACAGCAACAGCGACAATGGGGTCACGATCAGCAAGGCCAGCAATGGTGATGGCACCCACTGACGTATGCGTGCAGGGGTGAGAAACACCACGGCCAAAGTCATGCCGCCCACAGCCACCGCAGCCAGGTTGGGTGAGGACGTGTCCAGCAACATCCCGATATTGGCCATCACTCCGCCGCGGGTGGAGATGCCAACGAAGGGGCCAATCTGCAGGATCAGGATGATGACCCCGATGCCTGACATGAAACCCGAGACCACTGAATAAGGGACGAGTGTGATGTAGCGACCCAGGCGGAATATTCCCAGCAGTGCCTCCAATACGCCTCCGATAACCACCGCTGCCATCACCATGGGAAGCATCTCTCCAGAGGCCAGATCGCGTGAAACCCCGATGGCCGCGAGACTCGACACCACTCCTGCAACGGTGACGCTCATCGGACCTGTTGGACCGCTCACCTGAGCAGGAGTTCCTCCAAACAACGCTGCGACAAATCCTGCGGCAACAGCTCCGTAAAGCCCATAGATGGCACCTCCTGGTCCAAGGGCTGCATTACCGAACGCGAGTGCGAGGGGCAAGGCCACGACGGCCGCCGTGAGACCTCCCAGCAGATCTCCACGGAGATTTCTGAAGTGCAGCCCGTTAATGAGGGCCATGGTTAATTCAACCCGCTCCAACGCCGGAGGGTTTCCAGGGATTGCACGCCTTCCAGCCGTGATCCATCGCTCAGCTCCCAGGTGGGATAAACCCTCAAATCAGCGTTTCGACAGAGCTTGGCTTGGTCGGGGTATTGCTCCGGTTTGTTGCACTCGATATAGGGAATCGCATCAATGTCATTCAGTCCGAACAGATGCAATTGGCGTTTGCACGCCGGGCAGGTCCATGCGCCATAGAACCGAACTCCAATCGCCTTGAGGTGTTGGGCCAAGCGAAGGGAGCTTGAGGCTGAGTTGCTGCTCGGTTGTCCGAGAACTTCCGCGTTCCCAATCAAAAACAATGTGCCGAGCCCGACAACCAGAGCCGTAAAGCGGTTCACCTTGGAGCGAATTG
Organism: uncultured Synechococcus sp.; assembly: GCA_913042965.1. Classification (GTDB taxonomy): domain Bacteria; phylum Cyanobacteriota; class Cyanobacteriia; order PCC-6307; family Cyanobiaceae; genus Parasynechococcus. The sequence continues at coordinate 2,045 of CAJWLE010000163.1, read as the reverse complement.
ATACGTTTTTGAAACGCTAGGACTTCCTTCTCGTACGGGCTTCCCTCCATGGGGAACCCACAGCAAATTGGATCAACGCTGAGACAATAGAGATGTGAGCTGAATGAAATGGCCGGCAGCGGATACAAGGACTATTTCCAGGTGCTGGGCGTGGACCGCGGTGCTGATTCAGACGCCATCAAACGCGCGTTTCGGAAGCTGGCGCGTCAATACCACCCGGATGTCAATCCCGGAGATGCATCCGCCGAAGCCCGCTTCAAGGAAGTGAGTGAGGCCTATGAGGTCCTTTCCGATCCGGACAAACGCCGTAAGTACGAGCAGTTCGGTCAGTACTGGAACCAGGCCGGGGGAATGGGTGGTGGTGTTCCAGGGATGGATGTTGACTTTGGCCGTTATGGCAATTTCGACGACTTCATCAACGATCTCCTCGGTCGGTTTGGAGGGCCTGGAGGAGCTAGTGGTTTTCAGAGCAGTGGTTTTCCGGGTGGAGGATTTCCAGGAGGTTTCCCCAGGGGTGGAACCGGATCCCGCACTCCCGTGAATCTGGATGCGGAAGCCACCGTCAATGTCAGTTTCGCGGAGGCGTTCCGCGGTAGTGAACGGACCTTGTCTGTCAACAACGAGCGCGTGCAGGTTCGCATTCCACCTGGTGTGAAAAATGGTTCGCGTCTTCGGTTGAAGGGCAAGGGAAATCTTCAGCCCGGCACGGGTCGACGGGGCGATCTTTACTTAAATCTCAGTGTCAAAGACCATCCGGTGTGGCGACTCGAAGGTGATCAGCTCAAGGCGGATCTTCCTGTCAGCCTGGATGAACTTGCTTTGGGGGCCACCGTCACCGTGATGACGCCCGATGGCGAAGCCCAGGTTGCGATCCCAGCAGGTACCGCGCCGGGTAGAAGCCTTCGACTGAAGAACAAGGGTTGGCAGGCCAAGGGAGGTCGGGGCGATCTGCTGTTGACCCTGGCTTTAGTCATGCCGTCTTCATGGAGCTCGGAAGAGCAGCAACTTCTTGAGCAGCTCAGGCGACAGCGTTCCGAAAACCCACGCCATGGCTGGTTGCGATCCGCCGCTCTCTAGCTCACGGGCCGTACGATCTCTCCCTGCTCAACGGACTTGATGGAGCTCACCTATCGCCCTCGGCGCCTGCGCCGCACACCGGCTCTCCGCTCCATGGTGCGCGAGCACAGCCTCTCCGCCGCCGATTTCATTTATCCCCTGTTCGTGCACGAGGGGGATGATGTTCAACCGATCGGCGCGATGCCTGGGGCAAGTCGCTGGAGTCTTGCGGCTCTTACTGGAGAAGTGCAGCGAGCTTGGGACCTGGGAGTGCGTTGCATCGTGCTGTTTCCAAAAGTCTCTGACTCCCTCAAAACCGAGGACGGTGCTGAATGCTTCAACCCTGAGGGGTTAATCCCCCGTGCGATTCGTCAGATCAAACAGACGGTGCCTGAGATGGCGATCATGACGGATGTTGCTCTCGATCCTTACAACTGTGATGGCCATGACGGCATCGTGAGTGAGGACGGTGTCGTCATGAATGATGAAACCATCGAGCTGCTATGCCGCCAGGCTGTGGTTCAGGCCGATGCCGGCGCTGATCTGATCGGTCCCAGCGACATGATGGACGGTCGTGTTGGCGCCATCCGCGAAGCTCTCGACGATGCCGGCTTCGAGCACGTGGGGATCATCAGCTACACCGCTAAATACTCTTCGGCCTACTACGGACCCTTTCGCGAGGCGCTCGATTCAGCTCCTAGGGATGCGGGGAACAAACCAATTCCCAAAAACAAGGACACGTATCAGATGGATCCTGCCAACGCTCGGGAAGCGATTACGGAAGCCCAGCTGGATGAGCAGGAAGGTGCCGACATCATGATGGTCAAGCCTGGCCTGGCTTATCTCGACATCATTCACCGTCTGCGTGAGGAGTCGGAGCTTCCGATCGCTGCCTACAACGTGAGCGGTGAGTATTCCATGGTGAAGGCTGCGGCGGAACGGGGTTGGATCGATGAAAAATCCGTTTTGCTTGAAACTCTGCTGAGCTT
>CAJWLE010000162.1:0-4305 GCA_913042965.1 uncultured Synechococcus sp. | reverse complement strand
GTGGCTGCTCTGACGGGGGGCGAGCTCTCTCTTCCAGAACTCGATTTGGTGCCGCACCACGAAGCACTGCAGACGACGGCCGCTAGCGCCGAAGCGATGACAGCTGGAGGCCTCTACGGCATCAGCTTGATCGAAGCTGTTGATGGCAGCGTCGCCTCGCCAGCCTGGGTACAGCGTCGCCTCAGTCGAGCCGGGATCAACCAGGTGAATGCTGTGGTGGACATCACCAATGTGGTGATGCTCGAGCAGGGGCAACCGCTGCATGCCTTCGATGCGGACGCGTTGGAGCGCATCACCGGCCAAACGGTGGAAGCTGCGAGCTTCGGACTGCGTCAGGCCCTGGATGGGGAAACATTCACCGGACTGGACGACCGTGAACTGACTCTTGATGGGCGTGCACAGGTGGTGACCTGCCATGACCATCCCATCGCTCTGGCCGGCGTGATGGGGAGCAAAGACAGTGGTGTGGGCGCAGCAACCAAAAGGATCTGGTTGGAATCCGCCATGTTCAGCCCTGTCTCCGTACGGACCACGGCCCGTTCGGTTGGTCTTCGCACCGATGCCAGCGCTCGGTTCGAAAAAGGTCTTCCAAAGGACATCACCCTCGCGTGTTCTGTTCGAGCCCTGGAACTGCTCAGTGCACAGTTCGCCTGTTCCCTGAAGGGTCGATGGGTCTGCGGTGCGCTTGAAGCCGATGCCGCGCCGGTCACCCTTCGTCGTCAGGCTCTGCATCGCCTGCTGGGACCACTGGTTGCTGACAACAGCGAAGAGCGCTTGCCGGATGCCGAGATCGAACGCTGTCTCTCCGCTCTCGGATGCCAACTTTCCAGCACGACCGAGGGATGGTCTGTGGTGGCGCCCCCAGCACGACGACTGGACCTCGCTCGAGAGATTGATCTGGTTGAAGAAGTCGCCAGGCTTGTGGGTTTCGATCGGTTCGGATCAACGTTGCCCCATCCGATCGCCCCCGGTGCACTCACGGCTCAGCAGCAGGCGGAACGTCAGTTGCGACGGTTGTTTTCAGCGGCCGGTCTTCAGGAGATCACAACCCTGTCTCTGGTGGGTGCAGATGCCAACGACCAGCGGATTGCCATCAGTAACCCTCTGTTGGCCGAGACCAGCCATCTCCGCACCAATCTCTGGGAAGAACATCTCGCTGTCTGCGTCAGGAATCTCAAGGCGTCACAGGAGGGGTGCTGGGTGTTCGAGATCGGCACCACCTACAGCGGAAGCCCAACGGAGGTCGTCGAGACCCGTGAGCTGTGTGGAGTGATGAGTGGTGAGCGACGCATGGAGCGCTGGATGAACAGCGGGAAACCGATTCCCCTCAACTACTTCACGGCTCGGGGACGTCTTGCAGAAGTGATGCAGGCGCTCAAGTTGGAGCTGAGCGACCGACGCCTTGAAGACGATCCGAGGCTGCATCCGGGTCGTGCAGCAACACTCGTTCTGGAAGGACGGCCACTGGGCTGCTTTGGACAGTTGCACCCCGAACTTGCTGCCCAACAGGATCTGCCGGAAGCCACCTACATCTTCGAATTGGATCTGCAGCGTCTCCTCGATGCCGTAACCCGCTCCAATCGTTGGACACCAGCGTTCAAGGCTTTTGCGACTGTTCCAGCGAGTGAACGGGATCTGGCCATTGTGGTGAACCGATCGATCGCGGCCAGTGATCTGGCCCAGTGCATGCGCAAGGCAGGAAAACCCCTGCTGGAGGCTGTCACCCTGATCGATCGCTTTGAAGGTGAACAGGTGGGTGAAGGAATGGCCAGCCAGGCCTTCCGCCTGCGTTATCGCGGCAAATCAGAAACGCTGAAAGAGGAGCAGGTGGCACCGGTTCACGAAAAAATTCGCCAGGCCCTGGTGAAGCAGTTCTCTGCCGATCTCAGGAGCTAACGGATCCGTCTCAGCAGAGCCAGATTCTCCAAATGGGTGGTTTGCGGGAAGAAATCAATCGGCTGCAGCTGCTCCAGGGCGTAACACCCCTGGGGAACTAAAAGTCTGTTGAGATCGCGCGCCTGAGTTGCGACGTTGCAACTCAGATACGCCACCAGCTCTGGTGGATGTTCAAGGATGGCATCCACCACGGAGGCATCCAGGCCACGGCGAGGAGGGTCCACCACAAGTGCCGAGCATGCGTTCAGCTCGGCGCGCAACAGCTTGGCCACATCGCCTGCGACGAAGGCTGTCTGTTCCGCCAATCCATTACGAGCCGCGTTCATGCGCGCCTGATCGATCGAATCGGGATTGATCTCAATGCCAAAGACCCTCAGACCACGGTCAGCCAGCGGAAGACTGATTGTCCCGATGCCGCAGTAGGCATCAATGACGCGCCCTGAGGGTGCATGGCTCACTAACCAGTCGCCGATGCACTGAACGATCCGTTCAGCCTGAAGGGTGTTGATCTGAAAAAAAGTTGTTGTTGCGAGTTGGAGCGTGAGATCGCAGAACCTTTCCCTGATCGAGTTCTCCCCACCCAGCAATTGGGTGGTTGGACCAAGAACCAGATTGGTGCGCTTCGGTTGCAGGTTCAACGTCACGCCGCGGATCTGCGGAAACCGGTTCATCCAGGTTCGAGCCATCGACTCCAGCGCTGACCAATGGGATGAACTCACAAGGGTGATCAACACTTCTCCTGTGTGATGACCGATACGAAGACCGAGATGGCGCAGAGCATCCCCGGAACTGAGATCATGATCCGCGGGAAGAGCGCTGGCGTCGAGATCTTTTTTCAGAGGTTCGATCAAGGCATCAAGACGCGGGTCGACGACCGGGCAGCGGTTGAGGTTGACGACCCGATGGGAACCTCGACGGAAATAGCCCATGCGCAGGGAACCGTTCTCGGCGCGACGCAGGGGAATCAGAGCCCTGTTGCGATATCCGAAGCCTTCGGCTGGAGCCATCACCGGTTGGACCGGATGGCTGACAGATCCAATGCGCTGCATAGCCTCCGCCAGGACCCCTTGCTTCCAATCGAGTTGGGACGGTTCATCGACGTGCTGAAGGGTGCACCCACCACAGTCACTGGCCAGGATGCAGGGGGGCTTGCGTCGAGCGTTGGACTGCGTGCGCCGCTGCATCAGCCGACTCAACCAGCGGGACTTGCTTCGTTGCTGTAACTGGACCGACGCTGATTCTCCTGGGAGCAATCCCGGAACCACAATCACCCAGTTGTTCCATCGAGCCAGACCATTCCCATCTCGATCCAGGTCGATCGCCTCGAGTTCCACCACCAATCCAGGTTTTGGCGTGGCGGTCTCTTCCGCGTTGCCATGGGACTTAGGCATTGCAATGGCGTAACACCGAGGTCTCCATCAGTCAGGTGACCCACTCAAGACCACTAAACTCCACGAAGCCTGTCCAGTTCCATGAGTGTTGTCCGGGATCTCATCCTTCAGGCCGATGAAGATCTGCGGTATCCCACCAGCGGTGAACTGCGCAGCATGGTGGATTATCTGGATCAAGGGGCCATGCGGGTCTCGATCGTCAAGGTTCTGACGGAGAACGAGAAGAAAATCGTCGACGAATCCGCCAAGCAGCTGTTCGGCCGTAAACCCGAATATGTGGCGCCGGGCGGAAATGCCTATGGGCAAAAACAGCGGGCTCAGTGCCTGCGGGATTACAGCTGGTATCTGCGACTGGTGACCTACGGCGTGCTGGCAGGCAGCACAGAAATGATTCAGGAGATCGGTCTTGTCGGCGCCAGAGAGATGTACAACAGCCTCGGAGTTCCGATGCCAGGCATGGTCGAAGCGATGAAAACAATGAAAGATGCTTCTTTGGCTCTGCTCTCAGAAAAACAAACCAAATTAGCCAGCCCTTATTTCGATTACTTGATCCAAGGGATGCAGACATCCACCTGATCTGAACAACGAAATCGGCTGATGTTGTTGCCCCTGGTTGCTCCATGTAACCAGGGGTTTTGCTTGTCAGGCCCCGCGAGCATCTTGATGCTTTGCACTTGTTTCGAACGAGTCTCATAATCGGACCCTGAAAGAGTCTCAAGCAAGACAAATGAGACAAAAGATTGGATTACCTGCCGCGCCTCCCCTCGGCGCGTTGGGCCGATATTGGCGACACACCCTTGCATTGCACGCATTCGTCCAGACAAAGACTTGTAGTAAGACCCATTTCAAGTCTCATTTACGAATCCAAAGACAAAGATCGGTTTCGCCGAGTCATGGCTTTAGCCCAATCAGAACCCATCGAAACCGATGCCCCATTCGCGACTGCCAACACGCAAAACGAGGAACTTGCCGGCTTGTCTCTTGCATCTCAGACAGGTCTTATTCTCAGACTTAAAAC
>CAJWLE010000161.1:0-4309 GCA_913042965.1 uncultured Synechococcus sp. | reverse complement strand
GGACGGGCTCAGTTCTACGCGCTCATCGTGTTTGCCGGCGTGATCGGCTTGGTGGTTCTCTTCGGTGTGATCGGCGGTCCGATCGCCTGATCGATCAACGCTTGTGTGTCATCGCCTATCTAGGTGATGACACAGCGCCCATGATTTCTACGATCCAGCCAGTGGTGATACGGCTGGACCGTGATTGAGTTTGCCGTCGCCGGAACAAGCGACCCCATCCCTGCGACCTTTCCGTGGCTCAGCCTTTCCATCCTGGTGCCAATCGTTGGCGCCTTGCTGGTGCCGTTGGTTCCCGACCCAGGGGATGGCAAAAAGATTCGTTGGTATGCCCTGATCGTCACGTTGATCACGTTTCTGATCACCGTGGCGGCATACCTGACCAGCTACGACCCTGCCGTGAGCGGCCTGCAACTGAGTGAGCGGGTGAACTGGCTCCCGAATCTCGGGCTCACCTGGGCTGTTGGGGCCGACGGCCTCTCCATGCCTCTGATTCTGCTCACCAGTTTCATCACAACCCTCGCCTGCCTTGCAGCGTGGCCGGTGAGCTTCAAACCACGGCTGTTTTACTTCCTTCTCCTGGCGATGAATGGCGGCCAGATCGCCGTTTTCGCCGTGCAGGACATGCTGCTGTTCTTTCTCGCCTGGGAGCTGGAGCTGATCCCGGTTTATCTGCTGCTTGCCATCTGGGGCGGCAAGAAGCGTCAGTACGCAGCCACCAAATTCATCCTTTACACAGCAGGAAGCTCCTTATTCATTTTGCTGGCAGCCCTGGCCATGGGCTTTTTTGGGGGAGGAACGCCCAGCTTTGAATACACCGAACTGGCTGCCAAGAATTTTGGTCCGGGTTTCCAGCTTCTCTGTTATGCCGGCCTGTTGATCGCCTTCGGCGTCAAATTACCGATCGTGCCTCTGCACACCTGGCTTCCGGATGCCCATGGCGAAGCAACCGCTCCGGTCCACATGCTGTTGGCCGGAATCCTGCTGAAGATGGGCGGCTACGCCCTGCTGCGCTTCAACTGCGAACTGCTGCCAGCAGCCCATGCCCAGTTCGCACCTCTGTTGATCGTGCTGGGGGTTGTGAACATCATTTATGCGGCGCTCACATCCTTCGCCCAACGCAACCTCAAACGCAAAATTGCCTACAGCTCGATCAGTCACATGGGGTTTGTGCTGATTGGGGTGGGCAGCTTCAGCACCCTTGGAACCAGCGGAGCCATGCTTCAGATGATCAGCCACGGCCTGATTGGAGCCAGCCTGTTTTTTCTGGTGGGAGCCACCTATGACCGCACCCACACCCTTCAACTGGATGAGATGGGAGGCGTTGGTCAAAAAATGCGGATCATGTTCGCCCTCTGGACCGTGTGTGCTCTGGCATCCCTGGCTTTGCCAGGGATGAGTGGATTCGTGAGCGAACTGATGGTGTTTGCGGGCCTGGCGACGGATGAGGCTTACACCTTGCCCTTCCGGGTGGTGATCTGTGGCCTGGCAGCCGTGGGAGTCATCCTGACGCCGATCTATCTGCTCTCCATGCTGCGAGAAATTTTCTTTGGCAAGGAAAAACAGGAGCTGGTGTCTCACACCAACCTTGTGGATGCGGAACCACGCGAGGTTTACATCATCAGTTGCTTGCTCGTGCCGATCATCGGTATCGGCCTCTACCCACGGTTGATGACCGACAGCTACAGCAGTTCCATCGAGGCATTGGTGGGGCGTGATCTCGGTGCCATGGAACGGATCAGCCAACCCACAGCACCGCTGATCCGAGGCCAGGCAGCGCCGGTACCAGCCCTGGTTTCGGCTCCGGCTGTTCCCGGCACGTAAATAACTGCTGAACAGGAGGGGCCGGTTGCAGTCGAACTCCGTAAGTTCAAACTCGAGTTCGCGTTCTCACCATGCGCCAGATCAATTTCGGACTGATCTTCGGCTTTGGTTTGATCACCGTGTTCTTCACTCTGGAGAACACGGCACCCACCAAAGTGCAGCTACTGCCAGGCCTGGACTACACCCTGCCCCTGGCAGGACTTCTCCTTCTGGTTGCTGGTTTGGGAGCCGTTGCCGCTTGGTTCTTCGCGGCCTGGACGGGGATGCTCCACAACGTGAATCAACTCGGCAAGGCCAGTGAGTTCGAAGCGCAACAGGTGCGCATCCAGGAACTCGAGACCGATCTAAGCCGCTATCGCTCCACGGTGGAGACACAACTGGGGCTGCTCCCGGCCACCACGAGCATCGCCACCGACTCCGAGACGGATTGAGGCGACAACAGGCACACCTGATCCCAGTTCATACCTGGCATCTCCCCAAAAGGACCGATACCTTCGGACCAGTGCATAAACCGCCTTGCTGAACGGATCAACCACGGAGGCGACTGATTCTGGCGCCAGGTTGGCGATTCGGCTCCTGCAGGATGCAGCCGAACGTGGCGACCTCGACCCCTGGGATGTTGACGTGATTGCCGTCGTCGATGGCTTTCTCGATCAGCTCAGGCAGCGGATTGAAGTTCCAGGAAAGGTTGCGGCTGTGCTGGCCGGGCAGGGTGGACGGTACGAGCGAGATCTGGCAGACAGCAGCGAAGCCTTCCTGGCGGCTTCGGTGCTCGTGGGATTGAAAGCAGAAGTGCTCGAAGCCAGCATTCTTCCTCCAGTGGAAGAGGTGGAGGACTTCCTCGAAGCAGATTTTGAAGATCAAGGTTGGCTGGATCCGAGATTCGACCTACCCCGCCGGCCGGAGCGACATCTGCAGCGGCGGCCCGTGGCACCACCTCCTCTGCGCCGCCCTGTCACCCTCGGGGAGCTGATCGAACAGCTGGAGACGATCGCCGAACAGCTGGAATCCGATGAGCTGGAAGCCAAACGCCGCCTGCGGCGCAAGCGCTTTACCGATCGTGAGGCCATTGCCCAGGTGGCCGGACTCGCACACCGTGAAAAACTGCCGGAAACCACCGCCGCCCTGGGGGTGTTTCTGAAGGGCTGGGAAGATGCCCTGAACTGGGTGGATTTCGAACAACTGGTGCAGCGATGGCACAACAGTGCGCCACAAGATCTGGACACCGACCGGGTTGGCGTGTTCTGGGCACTGCTGTTTCTGTCGTCGCAGGGAGCGGTCGAACTGGAGCAGCATGGCTGGCTGCATGCACCTCTACGCCTGAAATGCATTCCTCCAAGCGGCAGCGTGACCCAGCTTCCTCTTTCCACACTTCAGGTGACAGATCCCGCGCCGGCCGAAGCATCCATGGTGGCTTGAACCTCGGCTTAACCTGCCAGTCGTGTTAGGTCAGAAACGCCGATGAAGGCGATGATCCTGGCGGCAGGAAAAGGGACAAGGGTTCAACCGATCACGCATGTGATCCCGAAGCCGATGATCCCCATCCTGCAGAAACCGGTGATGGAGTTTCTGCTGGAGCTGCTCAAGGAGCATGGTTTCACTGAGGTGATGGTGAACGTCTCACACCTGGCCGAAGAGATCGAAAACTATTTCCGCGACGGGCAGCGCTTCGGCGTGGAAATCGCCTACAGCTTTGAAGGTCGCATTCAGGACGGCGAGCTCATCGGCGATGCCCTCGGTTCAGCCGGAGGGTTGAAGAAGATCCAGGACTTTCAGCATTTCTTCGACGACACCTTCGTGGTGCTGTGCGGCGATGCCCTGATCGACCTTGATCTGAGCGAAGCGGTTCGTCGCCACCGGGAGAAAGGGGCCATTGCCAGTCTCGTGACCAAACGAGTCCCCAGGGAACAGGTGAGCAGCTACGGGGTCGTGGTGACCGATGCCGATGACCGCATCTCCAGCTTCCAGGAGAAACCCAAGATCGAAGAGGCCCTCAGCGACACCATTAACACTGGTATTTACATTTTTGAGCCGGAGATCTTCGAACACATCCCTTCAGGACAATCTTTCGACATTGGATCCGACCTCTTCCCGACCCTGGCCGAGTTGGGAGCACCCTTCTATGCGATCCCCATGGACTTTGAATGGGTTGATATCGGCAAGGTACCCGATTACTGGCAAGCCATTCGAAGCGTCCTGCTGGGAGAGGTGCGACAGGTCGGCATCCCCGGCAAGGAAGTGCGCCCCGGGGTTTTCACTGGACTGAATGTTGCCGCCAACTGGGACACCATCAACGTGAGCGGCCCCGTCTACGTGGGGGGCATGACCAAGATCGAAGACGGGGCAACGATTGTTGGCCCGACGATGATCGGTCCCAGCTGTCACATCTGCGAAGGAGCAGTAATCGATAACTCGATCATCTTCGATTACTCGCGCATCGGCGCTGGCGTGCAGTTAGTGGAAAAGTTGGTGTTCGGCCGTTACTGCG
>CAJWLE010000160.1:0-4340 GCA_913042965.1 uncultured Synechococcus sp. | reverse complement strand
GGGCCGCTCGGGCGGCGAGTACTTGTCGGCGTTTTCGATCAGATCCAGCAACACCTGGCGTAGCCGGGAAGGATCGGCTTGCACCAGCACCGATCGCTGATCGGGTTCCTCAGGAAGCATCAGCTCAAGAGGTCGTTCCAGGGTGGATCGGGCGAGGTCGGCCACCTGCTCGATCTGATCGGCCAGGGTCACCGGTTCAGTTCTGATCTCCAGATGGCCGAAGTCGCTCCGGGATAAATCGAGCAGATCATTGAGCAGCCTCCGCATGCGGATGCTTTCTTCCTCGGCGGTGCGCAGCCCCTTCACCTGTCCTTCCGTGAGGTTGTCGCCACGGCGGATGGTCCGCTGCACGTAGCCCTGAACGATGGTGAGTGGGGTGCGCAGTTCATGGCTCACCGCACTGACGAACTGCCGCTGCTGAGTGAATGCGTCCGACAGTCTCTGCAGCAGTGCGTTGTAGTTCCGTTCAAGCTGCATCACCTCCATCGGACCCTCGTTCAACGCCAGTTGAGCTGAATCGAGGGTGTCGGCGGTGACGGCATCGGTGGCTGCGCTGAGCGCGGCCAGGGGCTGCACGATCCGCCGCACCAGCCAGGTCACGGTGAGCAGGGTGATCGCCAGGCAGCTGCCCCAGATCAGGATCATCAGGCTCAGGTAATTGCTGAGAGCCCGCTGGTTCTCGCTCACCTCCTGGCTGACCCAGAGCATGGCGCCGGAGGGAAAGCGCTCCACCAATTCGCTGAGGTAGGTCCTGTCCACCAGTTCCAACCGTTGCAGCTGCCCCACCACCCGTTCGGGGTTGGCGTTCATCGCCAAACGGATGCTGCTCTCCTTGATCGGCAGGTGATCGCTTTGCGGCAGCAGCAGGGTTCCGTTGGCTTGCTCAATCCAGAGCTGGCGGCGCAGGTTGGAGTGGAGCAGCAGCTCCTGGCGCAGAAGCTGTGGTTGATCCCCGGCCTCGTCCAGGCAGGTTTCAATCGCTTGCGCACTTTGGTTGAGGTCTCCACGGGTGGAGTCGATCAGGTTGCGCTGCCCGATCCAGAGGCCAGCAATCGACGCGCCGGTGAATCCAACGAACACAGCCAGATAAGTGGCCAGCTGCAGTTGACCCTGCAGGGTGCCCAGAAGTTGCCGGCGCCAGGGGCGGGATGGTCCCATCTGGCCATTCTCCCGCGGTTGGCGAGATGATGCAGCGAGTTCGTTTTGATCAGCGTTGCTCCAGAGCCTCTCCACCCGGATGGCCCGCTGGGGCCTGGTGATCGTTGCGGTCTACCTGATGGTGGCTCTGCTCACCCCGGTTCTGGTGAGCCTGGGCTGGTTGCCCGATGCGAACGCTGGTCTGGCGAATCCGATTTACGACAGCCCCAGCTGGAGCCACTGGTGCGGAACCGATCGCCTCGGCCGCGATGTCTGCGTGCGCACGATGGCGGCCAGTGGTGTTGCCCTGCAGGTGGTGCTGCTGGCGGTGGGCCTGGCACTGTTGCTCGGTGTTCCCCTCGGGATGGTGAGTGGATACCTGGGGGGCGGTGTGGACCGGGTGCTGGTGTTGTTGATGGACACCCTGTACACCCTGCCGGTTCTGCTCCTCTCGGTGGTGCTGGCCTTTTTGTTGGGCAAGGGAATTCCCAATGCAGCCGCAGCGTTGTGCGTCGTTTACATCCCCCAGTATTTCCGCGTTGTTCGCAACCAGACCGCCCAGGTGAAGAGCGAACTGTTCGTCGAAGCAGCCCGCTCTTTAGGAGCAGGCCCGTTCTGGATTCTGCGCCGCTATCTGCTTCGCAACGTGATCACCTCGGTGCCGGTGTTGCTCACCCTCAATGCCGCTGATGCGGTGTTGGTGTTGGGGGGGCTTGGCTTCCTTGGCCTTGGGCTGCCGGAGACGGTGCCGGAATGGGGCGGTGATTTGAATCTGGCGCTGGCAGCCGTGCCCACCGGGGTGTGGTGGACGGCCCTCTATCCAGGGCTGGCCATGTTCATTCTCGTGCTGGGCCTCTCGTTTCTGGGCGAAGGCCTTGAAGCCTGGGTGAGCGGCGCGAATCAGCGTTCTTCGTCAAACTGAAGGAACTGCAGGATCACGCCATGCCCTGGTGGACCAGCCTGTTGCTGTTTTTTTTGTCGCTCAATCTGTGGCTCTCCGGCCGCAAAAATCCCGATGAGGTGATTGGGCTGCTCGAGAAAATGCTGGCAGCCCTGCTGGTGGTGGTGGTGCTTTTGGACAGCCGCAATGTGGTGCTGGAGAGCCTGGCTCTCCTGGCGGTGTTGCAGCTGCCGGCCCTGCCTCGTCGGCCTCTTTAGATCATCGATTGGGCTGAGGCTTCACCTCCCGGATTGAAATCCGGCAGGAACTTGGGAAGCGGGCGTGGGCTGCTTCCACCGCATGGCCCAGATCACTGGATTGGAGCATTTCCTCGCCCCATTTTTCTCCGCAGTGATACGTGACGGCGTACTGATGCAGGGCTTGGTCGTTCATGGTGCAACCGTCGCTGCTTCGGTTATGGCTCAGGTGTTCACCGCGTTACAAGGGCGAACAGGCAATTAGCAGTGCAGCTTCACAGTGCGGGGCAGCTCTTCCAGCAGTTCTCCCTCCTCACTCAGGTCGGGGTAAGGCCGACCCTGCTCCCGGCACCAGCTGGCCACCTCCGGATAGGACCACTCGAACAGCACCCGGCGGTACTGCTCCGGCGTTAACCCCTCCCCTTGGGTGGGGGCCACACCCGCCACCTGCCGCTGCCGAAGGGCCTCAAACAACAGCGTTGCCGTGGCCACGGAAACATTCAGCGACTGCACCATCCCCCGCATCGGAATGAACAGCGCTTCATCCATCAGCTCACAGGCCTGGTCGGTCAGACCCCATTTTTCAGCCCCCAGCACGAAGGCGGTGGGTCCGGTGAAGTCGCAGTCCCGGTAATCCTTGGCATTCACCCCAAGGTGGGTGCCGTAGAGACGAAAGCCACGATCCTTCAGCCATCGGATCGCCGTTGCGCTGTCGGGGTGGTCGTGCAGAGGGACCCATTTCTGGCTTCCCTGGGCGGTGCTGTTGAACGTTCGAGGCCTTCCGTCCAGGCTCACGGCATGGGCTTCGAGCGCTCCCACGGCATCGCAGCTGCGCAGGATGGCGGAGAGATTGTGGGGCTTCTCCACGTGCTCGATCAGCACCGTCAGATCCGCCATGCGCTGGTTCAGAACGGATTTCAACCGTTCGAACCGTCGCGGCAGCAGGGGCATGAACTGAGATTCAGAGGATCAGATTGGCGCTTTTGATGGACTCGGTGCCTGGCATCAGCAGGGCGAGATCTGCCGTTCCATCGCCGTTCTTGTCCAGTTCCAGCGTTTCGTTGTCGAACCGTACGTCTCCGGCAGTTCCAGTGAAGGGATCACTGCCGATGAACCGCAGCTGCTTGGCCACCTCGGTGAGATCGATCCTGTCTTTGCGTCCGAAATCGAGCAGGTGGTCGGACTTGCCCTCTCCAGGCCGAGAGTCCTTGACGTGCTCGTACCGGAAGGTGTCTTTGCCTTTGCCGCCGATCAGCAGATCGGCTCCACGGCCACCGGTCAGCTGATCTTTGCCCTTGAGGCCGATCAGCAGGTCGTTATCGCTTCCGCCAATGAGTACATCAGAGCCATCAAGGCCAATCTTGGCGCCTGTGGCGGTCGCAATCAGTTCATCAGACAGACCGATCTTCTTGGTCTTGATGCCGAGGTCTTTGTAGTCCGTGTAGACCGGATCGTTACTCCCGAAGGGCAGGGCCGCCAGCACTTCCACGGTGAATTTCAACGGGCTGTTCGGGGGAATGCGATCGCCAGCGCCTGATTCCCCATAGGCCATCTCGGCTGGAATGGTCAGGTCGACCACTGCGCCGATTCGCTGCCCTGCAAGCCCTTTGTCCCAGCCCTCGATCACCTGGCCGACTCCCAGAGTGAAAGAAAAGGGATCGCGGCCTTCAACGGCTTCGAAGCTGGAGAAGTCGAAGCTGGCATCGAATGGCTCTCCGTTCATCAAGCTGCCTTGGTAGCCAACCAGCAAGATGTCTCCGTTTTTGACCTTCTGGCCTTTTGACTTCCTCAGCACGTCGGTCGACAGCGTTGTCACGGTGCCTTCTGCCATGAATTTCAACAGGTTTTGAGCAGTCTGGCCGCAGGTTTCAATCTCGAAGCGAGCCATGGAACACTCCTTTGACAGGAGGGTTTGGCAGGCGGTCTCCCGCATTCCCCGTGGGCAGCTCGCCACCTACGGACAGATTGCCGATTTGATCGGTGCCTATGGCTGCGCCAGGCAGGTGGGTTGGGCCTTGCGGAGACTCACCCTTCCCTCCCACGTGCCCTGGCACCGAGTGGTGAAT
>CAJWLE010000159.1:0-4342 GCA_913042965.1 uncultured Synechococcus sp. | reverse complement strand
CCTCGGCTGAACCCCTAGGCAATCCCCCCTTTCAAGCCAGGCCACATCAAGGGCGTTGGGCACCAGCAGCAGAGGATTACGCGGCGCTCGATCCCCCCAGTACCCCAGGGTGTTTCGACTCACAGCCAGCACTGGCAGCCCTGGCGGCAGTGAGAAGCCATATCCACTGCTGTGGGCGTGATAAGCGACACGATGTCCCCGAAGCCTTCGGATCAGCCAGGGCACATCAAACCCCCAACTGACGATCCACAGAACATGCTCCTGGAAGGACTCTCGTTTCAGGAGATCATCCAGATATTGATGCTCTGGAGAGCGTTCGCGATACGTGACCAGTTCCGTCGAACAGAGGCCCGCCACCAGGCGGGCCGTCTGCTGTTCAACGCTCAGACCTCCACAACGAAAGCGACGGCTGGTGCCTGGAACCAGGAAACGGACCAGCGCTGTGGACACGGATCAGGCAGCAGCAGCCTCGGTGCTGCCGGTGCGCTGGCGACGGGTAAGGAAGCCGAAGAGCACTTTGCCGATGGCGGCCACCAGGTTGCCTTCAAGCTCTTTGAACATGTTCATGTTCAGGTGAAAAGCCTTGTTCGCTTCCTCAACGATGCGATCAGCCGTTGCCTGATCGATCGGAAGCTCATCCATGGTTGAGCGATAGGTGGTCTTAAAAGCCTTCTCGTCGGCGATGTCATCGAAAACATAGAAGCGCAAACCATCGTCGCCATTCATGTTCATCGCTTTCTGAGCGATGTTCTTGAGGATCTGACCACCGGAGAGGTCACCCATATAGCGGGTGTAGTGGTGCCCCACCAACAACTCCGGCGAATCCTTGGCGATTTCATGGATGCGCTCGACGTAAGCCGTTGCTGAGGGAGAAGGCTGAATCTGATCCTTCCAGGTTTCGCCGAAGTAATAAGCCAGATCCTGCTCAAGTGCCTCACGGCGATTGAGCTGATCCATGGCGACAGGACCCACGACCGGGTGACCCGTCAGCTTGCCGACTTCCTCCTCCATCGCGCCATAGACGAAGTAGAGGTCAGCCACGAGCTTGCGATAGCTGGCCTTATCAACGACACCCTTGAGGAAGCAGCTGACGAAACCGGTGTTTTCGGCCATCGTGTGCGCCTTCTTGGTGCCTTCACGAAGCTGAGCGGCCAGGGTTACGGACATTGGAAATCAAGCGACAACCTTTGACAAAACCCTATAAGCAGTGGTCCATTCGCTGAACAAAGCCGTTGCGAAGGGTTACGCCGCTGTATCGGACGCTTCTGAACCACTGAACAGATCGAACAGGTCGCGGCAGATCTGGTGAAGATGATGAACCAGTTGGGGTTGGGGCAGATGAGGACCTTCCGGGTCCCAGGATCCGACCGTCGCCAGACGCCAGCGTTCGCCCTCGTAGGTCATGCCTCGTATGAGGACACCCAACAATTGGAGTCCACGAGACTCGTCATGAGGTTGAACACTCAACTGCAGCAACAGGCTGCGGCATTGCAAGCGTGGAGACCAACCGGGGAAGTGAACGGCAAGGTCGAGCGATTCAGGTTCATGCCATAGACGGGTCTGGGGATCGTCGCGCCAAGGCGTGAGATTCACCTGAGCCGCAGGAAAGTGATGCCGCACCAATGTGACGACGGAGGCCAGGGCCTGCATCTGTTCAACACTTTCCACCGACTCACCCGCGTTCACAAAACTTCCTGAGGCTTGGACCATGCTGAAGAGGCCCGCTAACCGACGCCGTTACGGTTGCGCCAGGTTCACAATTCCATGACCCGCGCGCTGCACATCGGCCTGCTGGGAGCCATGCCGGAGGAGATCGGCTCAGATCTGAGCCATCTGCATCACCTCAGCAGCAGCCACCACGGAGACCTCACACTTCATCACGGTGTCTGGGGTGATGGCATCCAGCTGACCCTGGCCTGGAGCGGCTGGGGAAAGGTATGTGCGGCACGCGCGGCGACCCGACTTCTGGCCGCGGCCCCAGATCTCGACTTGCTGATTTTCACCGGGGTGGCGGGAGCAGCCAACTCAGATCAAAACCAGTGGGACATCCTGCTGGCCGATGCGGTGGTGCAGCACGACATGGACGCCAGTCCGCTGTTTCCCCGCTTCACACTCCCTCCCCTGAATCGGGACCGGTTGCAGCCGGAGCCAGGCTGGTTCACCTGGGCAGTCCAGGCCTTGAAAAGCGCAGCAGGCAATGGGGAGCTTCAGGGTTTCGGTGGCATCAGCTCTGGATTGATCGCCACCGGAGATCGCTTCATTGGGGATGCCTCCCTTAGGCAGGAGCTTCGGGACGCACTACCGGGCCTCCAAGCGGTTGAGATGGAGGGCGGTGCTGTCGCTCAAGTGGCCGAACAGGAAGGAATTCCCTGGCTGTTGATCCGTGTGATCTCCGATGGAGCGGATGAGAGCGCCGCCCAGAGCTTCACCGATTTCGTGCAGGTGTACGAGCAGCAAGCCTGGAGGCTGATCGAGGCCTTACTTCGCCGGCTGAACAACCCATGAACACCTCGGGCCTGCTGAACAAACTTGGTCGGTACGGTGCCATCGGCGTGCTGGCGGCGGCGGTGCACGCGGGGGTGCTTCTGTTTCTGGGCCACTGGATCGCGTTGTCCTTAGCCAATCCAATCGCCTTTCTCGCTGCATCGATGGCGGGGTACTTCGGTCATGCCCTAGTGACCTTTCGAGAGGAGACCGGCGGCCGTCGCTTCGCGCGTCGTTGGCTGCTGCTTCAGTACGGCGTGAATCTCAGCGTCTGCGCACTGCTGCCCCTGGTGCAGGCTCCAATGCTGGTGCTGGTGTTCACGCCAACGCTCTTGAATGCATTGATTTGGAACAAGGCAGCATCGTTCAGCCGCGATCAACAAACCACTGCGGGGAGTCCAGCTCTCCATGCCGATGACTTCGGACTGACTCCTGGAGTGGATCAGGCCATTCTCGCGTTGATGAGCACAGGGCAGTTGGATGGCGCCAGTCTTCTGGTGGAGGGTCCAAGCGCCACTACAGCCATTGCGGCATGGAAGGAGACTGAATCGCGCCAGCCTTTGACGTTGCATCTCTGCCTCAGTGAAGGCCCAACGCTGGAGCACTGCCAGAATCTGCCTGCCAGCTTTGGGCAGCTGCTGCTGGCTTCGTTCTGGCCACCCCAGGGCCGCCAACTGCGACCGCAGCTGGAACGGGCCATCCGTCATCAGATTCAGCGCTACCAACAACTCACCGGTGAACCACCGCAGCGCCTCGATGGCCACCAGCACATTCACCTCGTGCCGCTTGTGTTGGATGTGGTGCTGCAACAGCGAGGGATTCGCTGGATCCGCACCACCAGTGAGCCCCTGCCCTTGAACCTGCCGCTGAAGCTCTGGCTGTCCGCGGTGCGGGACGGTGGACTGCTCAAGTGGCTGGTACTTCAGCTGCTCACAGCATTGGCCCGGCCCAGACTGAGGACTGCCGGAATCGCCACCAACCCGCGTTTCGCAGGTGTGCTCTTTACAGGCCGCATGGCCGGTGAACCGCTGGAGGCCGCTATTGACTCACTGAAAGAAGGCGACCTGGTGCTGGCTCATCCCGCAGCAGCAGAGGAGGAGGTGACATTGCTCCAACAAGGGTTTGGACTCTCCTCAACGTTCCTCCAATCCAGCTGGCGCCAACGTGAATGGCACGCGCTTAAGAGTCGTGCACCGCGCGAACGAAGTAGTGAGGACGACGTTTGACGTCGATATAAATCCGACCGATGTATTCCCCGAGAACGCCGATACCGATCAGCTGAATGCCTCCCAGAAACAGAATCGCCACGATCAGTGAGGCGTAACCCGGCAGATCCGCACCGATCATCAGGGTGCGCAACACGATCAAAGCGGCATACATAAAGCTCAGCAGCGAGATCACCGCACCGATCACACCCCACACTTTCAGCGGCTTCACCGTGAAGGAGAAGATGCCGTCAAGGGCATAACGCCAGAGCTTGAGCGAGCTCCAGGAACTCCTGCCACCAGCCCTGGCCACGCGGCTATAGAAAATTTCAACGCTGCGGTAACCCGTCCAGGGCATCAGCCCCTTGGAAAAACGGGTGGCCTCCCGCATCTGGGTCACGGCTGCCACGACCGGTGCGCTGAGCAGTCGGAAATCGCCGGCACCCTCCTGCAGCTGAATCGAGTCCACCAGGCGATTGAACACCCGATAAAACCAAGAAGCCGTAGCCACTTTCATCAGACCCTCCTCATCGCGGTCATCCCGCACCGCCGTCACCACCTCGGCTCCCTCGCGCCAGGCGGTAGCCATGGCGGGGATTCGCTCCGGTGGATGCTGCAGATCCGAATCGATCAAGATCACTGCACCGCAGCGA
>CAJWLE010000158.1:0-4345 GCA_913042965.1 uncultured Synechococcus sp. | reverse complement strand
CGGCTGACCAGCCGCACGAAAACTTCGTCTTCCCTGAAGAGGTTCTGCCCCGTGGTAACGCTCTCTAATCCCGGTCTTGGCGCCACTGGCGGCAAAGACCTCGACTCAACCGGCTACGCCTGGTGGTCTGGAAATGCGCGCCTGATCAATCTTTCAGGCCGCCTGCTCGGTGCCCACGTGGCACATGCAGGTCTGATGGTCTTCTGGGCCGGCGCAATGATGCTGTTCGAGGTGAGTCACTTCACCTTCGACAAGCCCATGTATGAGCAGGGCTTCATCTGCATGCCCCACGTCGCCACCCTTGGCTATGGCGTGGGCCCAGGCGGTGAGGTCACTGATCTCTTCCCCTTCTTCGTGGTCGGTGTTCTGCACCTGATCAGCTCAGCCGTTCTCGGCCTGGGCGGTTTGTATCACGCCCTGCGCGGTCCGGAAATTCTGGAGAACTATTCCTCCTTCTTCTCCCAGGACTGGCGTGACAAGAATCAGATGACCAACATCATTGGTTATCACCTGATTCTCCTCGGCGTCGGCTGCCTGCTGCTGGTCTTCAAGGCCATGTTCTTCGGCGGCGTTTACGACACCTGGGCACCCGGTGGCGGTGATGTCCGGCTGATCACCAACCCCACACTCGATCCAGGTGTGATCTTCGGTTACCTGTTCCGCGCCCCCTTCGGTGGCGAGGGCTGGATCATCGGTGTGAACTCCATGGAGGACATCATCGGTGGGCACATCTGGCTTGGTCTGACTCTCATTTTCGGTGGCATCTGGCACGCCATCACCAAGCCCTTCGGCTGGGTACGCCGTGCCTTCATCTGGAATGGTGAGGCTTACCTGAGCTACAGCCTTGGCGCTTTGAGCTTCATGAGCTTCATCGCCTCGTCTTACATCTGGTTCAACAACACCGCCTACCCCTCTGAGTTCTGGGGACCCACCAACGCAGAGTCCTCACAGGCTCAGAGTTTCACCTTCCTGGTGCGTGACCAACGCCTTGGAGCAAACATCGGTTCCGCCATGGGCCCCACTGGCCTAGGCAAATACCTGATGCGCTCACCAACCGGTGAAATCATCTTCGGTGGTGAAACCATGCGTTTCTGGGATTTCCGTGGTCCCTGGCTTGAGCCCCTTCGTGGCCCCAACGGTCTCAGCCTCGACAAGCTGCAGAACGATATTCAGCCCTGGCAGGTTCGCCGTGCCGCTGAATACATGACCCACGCTCCCAACGCATCGATCAACTCCGTTGGCGGCATCATCACCGAGCCCAACTCGGTGAACTACGTGAACCTTCGCCAATGGCTGGGTGCAACGCAGTTTGTGCTTGCCTTCTTCTTCCTCATCGGCCACCTCTGGCACGCCGGTAGAGCCCGTGCGGCTGCAGCTGGTTTCGAGAAAGGAATCGACCGCAAGGCAGAGCCTGTACTGGGCATGCCTGACCTCGACTGATCATTCCGATCACACGATCGTCAAACACCCCCTCCGCAAGGTGGGGGTTTTTTATTGGAAAAGGCGGGCGACTCCATTCCCTAGCCTGCAGCCACCGATCCAGCGGCAGTGAACGCAGGCAACAACACCCGGGTGATTCACCACGGGATCAGCTTTGCGGAGGACACCGGCACCGTGATGCCGCCGATCTTCCCCACCAGCACCTTTGCCCACGGCAACCAAGCTGGCTTCGACTACACCCGTTCGGGCAACCCGAATTTCCGCATCCTGGATCGCGTTCTGGCCTCGCTTGAGGGCTGTGAACACGCCACCGTTTTCGCCTCCGGCGTCAGTGCAATCACCGCCGTGGTGTCGCAACTGAAGCAGGGGGATCTAGTGCTGTGTGAGGAAAATCTCTACGGCTGCACCGTGCGCCTGTTCGAGCAGGTTTTCGCAAAGTTCGGTCTGCGGACCGAATGGGTGGATTTCACGAAGCAGGAAGCACTGGCTGCCATTGGCTCTAAGCAACCAGCGATGGTGTGGCTGGAAAGCCCGACCAACCCTCTGCTCAAGGTGATCGACCTTCAGGCGGTCTGCGCTGTGACCCAGCCGCTTGGCATTCCAGTGGTGGTGGACAACACCTTCGCCACAGCCCTTGTTCAACGCCCCCTGGAGTTGGGCGCAACCCTGTCGCTCACAAGCACCACCAAATACATCAATGGTCATTCCGACGCCCTGGGTGGGGCCGTCTGCACCAATGATTCTGAATGGCACCAGAAAATGGTGTTCTCACAGAAAGCTCTTGGACTGCAGCCATCACCCTTTGATTGCTGGCTGATCACCCGAGGCATCAAGACGCTTCCGTTGCGGCTGAAGCAGCAGATGGCCAATGCCGCAGCTTTAGCCGATCAACTGGCATCCCATCCCAAGGTGAACTGGGTTCGTTATCCCCATCGAACGGATCACCCACAACATGCCGTGGCTCTGCAACAAATGGCAGCTGGCGGCGCGATCGTGACCGTGAGCTTCAATGCAAACCAGGAAGAGACTTACGCCCTCTGCAAGTGTTTGCGATGGTTCACCATGGCCGAAAGCCTGGGTGGCATCGAGAGCCTGATCTGCCACCCGGCCACCATGACCCATGCCGCAGTCTCGGCCGACATGAAAGCGAAGCTGGGGATTGACGATGGTCTGGTGCGCTTGTCCGTGGGTTGCGAAGACCTGGAAGATCTTCAGAGCGATCTTCAGCAGGCGTTGAGGTTGCTGGCGTGAGTGCGCGCGATCTACTGAACGATCCAGCCTGGCAGGGTTCAGATCTCGGCCATCCGTTGCCCGATATGCCCCACGCGGTGTCGGTGGCCCTACCTCGATGGCAGGACGTGATCGCCTACGAGGAGAACGAACCGGAATGCCGCACAGCACTTCAAACGATCTATCCGCGATTTGGGTTTCATCCTCTGTTGCAACAGGTCACCGCTGCAACCAGCGAAACAGGCAGCACCCTGTGGCCATACCCATCAACGGCAGCGGCTTCTGAAGCACAGACCCATTGCCATCGAAAGGCTCCGGAAGCGCACACAAGAATCATCGATGTGGAGGAACTTCCTTGCCTGCAGGCCGATGCCGAGGCCACACCCCATGCCAAGGCGTTCTGGCAGCACACGGGGCTCGGGGCATCCTCACGTGTTGCTGCGATCGCCCTCGGCAGAGAACAAAGGCCCAGCGCAGAGGAGGGAAACATGGCCCGCCTCACAATCCGTGAACGACTGGCAGCCATTCACCGCATCAGCAGCTCTCGCATCAGCTTGCATCCGGCAGGAATGGCCGCGTTGCATTCAGCGCTGAGTGCAGTGCAGTCCCTGCGGCCTGGCCGTACCACTCTGCAACTGGGTTTCCCCTATGTGGATGTGTTCAAACAACCCAAGGTGGTCTTCCACGGCGGAGACCTGGTGATGGGCGATGACCTCTCAGAGGTGGAAGCCGCCCTTGACCGACTGGAGCCCGGCGCCGTGATTGTCGAACTGCCGAGCAATCCACTGCTTCGTTGCGTGGATCTTCCAGCCATCGCCGAGCTCACCCGTCACCGTGGAATTCCGGTCATCGCTGATGACACCATCGGCACCGCTTTCAACCTTGAGGCACTGGATCACACCGATCTGCTGTTCACCTCTCTCACCAAAAGCTTTGCGGGCCGAGGTGATGTGATGGCTGGAAGCCTGCTGGTGAGCCCAAGCTCACCATGGAGTGATCAGCTGATGGAGGCCCTGAACCCAGCTGCAGAGCTCAGCGATCCCGATGCCATTGCCCTTGAGCAGGCCAGTCGGGATGTTGCGGAGCGGGTGCCACAGCTCGATCGCAATTGCCTCGCACTGGCGGATCAACTCCAGCAGCATCCAGCCGTAGAGAGGGTTCTGCATCCAAGATATTGCCTCAACTACAAGGCGCTGATGCGAGCCGGAGCGGGCTACGGCTGCCTGCTTTCCTTTGTTCTCAAGGAGGGTGAACCAAAAGCGCAGCGGGTCTATGACGCTCTTCGCGTGAGTAAAGGGCCAAGCCTGGGCACCAATTTCACCCTTGTTTGCCCCTACACACAGCTAGCCCACTACAACGAACTGCCCTGGGCTGAACGATGGGGTGTGCCTTCCCATCTGCTCCGGGTGTCAGTCGGATTGGAAAACCCGAGTGAGCTCTGGGAACGCTTTGAATTAGCACTTGATGCCTGATGTTGTTCAGGACGACAACAGTCTTTGAAAAATGTCTTAAGCGGGGCATCAACAATCGTTTGCCCTGCGTAGGTTGAAGAATCGGTGCCTACTCCACCTGCAATGGCTCGCATTTACGACGACAACAGCCTCGCCATCGGCAACACTCCGCTAGTGAAGCTGAACAGCGTCACCAAGAACTGCAAGGCCACGGTGCTGGCCAA
>CAJWLE010000157.1:0-4422 GCA_913042965.1 uncultured Synechococcus sp. | reverse complement strand
GCTGAAAACGCCCCAGTCCACGGGACTGGTCACTGAGCCGGGCCACACTGCGGGCTAGCAAACGCACGTACAAAAGTCCGGCGCAGGCACCTACAAGAACACTGGAAGCCACCGAGAGGTTCATGGTGAAAGCCACGATCGGAACCGTGACCAGAGACACCAGAACGGTGGCCAACAGCAGACGGCGCTGAAGACGGTAAAAATCCTCCAAGCGACGCCTGAAATGGCGCGCGGAATCTATCACGCGTTCTCTGCCGCTAAGCCCTTAACAGAAGCAGTTGCCGCTCCACAAGGTCGCGGATCTGATCAATCTCAGCCAAGCCACCCAGCGCAGACTCAGGCTGCTCAGACACTGCGCGAAGCAAGGCCCGATCGGCATCGCTGAGCTGTATTGGCTCCATGTTCCTCCCAAGGATGGGATCGGGTTCACCCCAGAGGCAGGGCTGGCGAATAGCCCTGGCCTGGCGAATGGCCTCATCACTCCAGACCCTTGGCTCAACGGGCGCAGGCGACAGGAAAAATTCGAAATGACTGATGTCCGGATCCAGCTGTTCAACCAGCTGCCACTGCTGCCGTTGTGGCAAAGCCAGCGCCCGCTCCAGCAACTCACCCTTAAGCAAACGCGCAGGATCCCAGACCTCTGGATTGGAGAATCCCGCGAACTGCAGCCCGGCCGTATCGATGAAGGCGAACAATCGCTCGAGGTTGTAGCTGGTCTCCTGAGGATGCAGATACATATCGGCGAAATTGGCGTCCGGGGCGCAGTCCACGGCCCAGCGTTCCCTGTGGTGGCGCGCCAGACGATTTCCCTCGGGCAGGATTTCGAACAGCTCCCGACCGAGACGAAGACCGTCAGGCCCTGTGCCCGCTTCCAGCAGGCTCAGAGCCCTCTGGGTGCGGTGGATCTCCCACCGACCGGCGTCGGCATAGAGAAATAGATGGAGCAATCCAGTCGGCGCCAGATGATTCGCCAAGGCGCGCAGGCCAGCTTCCGGTTGATCGAGGTGATGCAACACCCCAACCGAGTTGATGTAGTCAAAGGGTCCCTCCCCTTTGAGGTCCAGCAGGCTTCGTTGTTCCTGACGCAGGGACGACACCTGTTCAGCTGCTCCTGAGCGATCGCAGCGTTCGCGGGCCACTGCCAAAGCGCCATCGCTGATATCCACTCCCAGGACAGATGCTCCAGGGTTGAGATGACAGAGGTAGTCCGTGCTGACGCCCGTTCCACACCCGGCATCAAGAATGCGAGGTTGCTCCAGTCCTGAAGGGATGGCGCCATGGACGGCCGCCAGAACGCTTCGATGGCACCAACGCCAGTTGTATCCCGGTGGAGGGCCGTCCTGCAGTGGGTCTCCCGGGAAGGGGAAGCGGTCGTAAAAGGCGCTCACCACAGGAGTGGCGGCGTCACTGGGCCGGGGTTGGTCCATCCAGCAGGGATCGGATGCAGCCGAGCTTTTCATGGGCGGCCTGGCGTTGATCCCCACGCCGGACCAGCCTGCAAACATTTGTTCATGGGCTCGTAGAGCTCAGGACAAGCAGCCGTAACGTGAGCCGATCCGGCTTGCTTCCGTCAATGACAGTGACCGCCAGCAGCGGCAGCCCGCGCGTGTCTCCCCAACTGTTTGACACCCTGCCGCTCTCGAGCGTCCGTCAAGCCGAGCAGCAGGACCGCTTCCCCGATGGCGGCGAGCTGGACAACCTCGTCACGTTTTTCCGCAGCGGTCAGGACCGCATCGAAGCGTCGCGGATCATTGCGGCCAACGCCGAACCCATCGTTGCTCGGGCCGCCAACCGAATCTTTGTGGGCGGAACGCCACTGTCGTTTCTGGAGGCCCCGCTCAGCACTGGTGAGACAGCTGCCACCAGCGTTCAGGACAGCGCACCTCTGGCTGCCGACCAGATCGCCTTCGAACAATCCGTGCGCACCTTCACCGGTGAAAGCGGGAACACCAAGCGGGGCAATTTCTTCACACGGTTGCTTGACCTAACCGGTGGCGACCCCGATGTGCGCGTGGTTCTCCCCACCGGTTTCAACGCCATCAGCGTGGCCAAATACGGCCCTGCCTTCATGCGCAAATCCGTGCGCGATATGGGCTGGTTCCTGCGCTATGTGGGCTACGCACTCGTGGCAGGTGATCCCAGCATCCTCGCCGTGAACACGCGCGGCCTCCGAGACATTCTGCTGGCGAACTGCTCCCTCGCGGCCACCAATGTGGCTCTGCAGGAAATGCGCGCCGCCAGTGCCGAGCTGCTGCGGGATCGCCCTGAAGCACGTCAGTTCACGATCGAGTGCTTCAACGTTCTGCTGCAGGAGCTGGCCATTCCCACCCCCAGCACCAAGCAACGCTTGGGCAGCAGCGTGCAGCAGGGGCTGCAACTCCCAGCGATTTATGCCCTCGCAGCCGAAGGCCGCCAACGCTTCGAGATGCGTCCAGGCCTCTCCGGTGCAGAGAAAGCCGAAATCATTCGCGCCGCCTACCGCCAGGTGTTCGAACGTGACATCGCCAAGGGGTATTCCCAGACCCCCTGCGCAAGCAAAGCCAGCCAGGTGGTGCAGGGCCAGATTTCGATGCGGGAATTCATCCGCTCCTTGGGCCGCAGCAAAGAGTATCGCCAGCAATTCCACGACGGTTTTGTCAACAGCCGCGTGGTGGAGTTGGCCTATCGCCACTTCCTGGGCCGAGGCATCAGTTCACTCGAGGAATTCCGCAAATCCTTCGCCATCCTCAGCGACCAGGGCCTGAATGGTCTGGTGGATGTTCTGGTGAATTCTTCGGAATATGCCCAGTCCTTCGGTGAAGAAACCGTTCCCTTCCTGAGGGATCTCGGAACGGAAGCCCAGGAAAGTGCGGGCTGGGGTTCGAACCGCAAGCTGTTTAACTTCAGCGCTCCATTCGAGGGTGCGCCCCAGTACGTCACGTTGTATGCCGCCTACCGGCAGCCGTTCAGCGACCAGCACGTCTACGGCGGCGGTAACGATCCAGTGGCGAACCAATACGGCGCCATCTTCCCTAGTGGCACGGCTTCCGTAGCCACCCGACCGGCGCCCTACGGCTACGACAGCCGTCGCCTGTTGGTCAGCAACGGCCTGAACAGCCCCGGACAGCTCGACAGCGCCAGTTTCCGCAGCAGCCGACCTCGCAGAGTCGGTCCCCGGGTGGTGCGCCTCCAGCAGATCGCCACGGGTGGCAACGTCAATCGTCGCTCCAGTGGTTCTCCCAGCGTGCGCAACACGGAATCGAGCACCCAATCCGTGATCAATGCGGTTTACGTGCAGATCCTGGGCAATGCCGGCTATGCAGGCGAACGCATGGGCTCCGATGAAGCCCGACTGGAAAACGGCGACATCTGCCTGCGCGACTTCGTTCGTGCCGTGGCCCGCTCAGACGCGTTCCGCCGCCGCTACTGGAGTGGCCTCTACATCGTGAAGGCGATCGAAGTGATCCATCGCCGCCTGCTGGGGCGACCCACCTTCGGGCGCTGGGAAATCGACGCCCTGTTTGATACCGCAGCACGCAAAGGCTTCTACGGCGTGGTGGATGCCCTGATCGACAGCCGGGAATACAACGAAAGCTTCGGGGAAGACACCGTTCCCTTCGAACGATTCATCACCCCAAACGATCTAACGGTCAGACGGACATCAACTTTCAACGCCGAAGTCAAGACCTATGGGTACGACTCCTCCGGCATCGTTCTCGCCAGCAGACCGGATACGGCGACAAACAATGTCTTCCGCAGCAGTGGAGATCTGACTCCTCGCAACCTGATCAATCGCCCCAGCTCATCGACAGGAAGCTGGAACTCCATGGCGCGCGGCTTCGCCAAGGGCCCAGATCTGATGAAGAGCATGCGCCTCACGACGCAAGGTCAATCCAGCTCTGGCACAGGAACACGCAACACAAGCTTCCGCAGCCTGAACGCACCCACCAGCAACCAGAAGCCCCTCTCCAACATGGGCAAGGCTCTGGTGTCGGTCGATGCCTCTGGCTTCAGCCGACGGGCAGGACTGCCTGACCAACTGGTGTTGCAGCAACCCTGCAGTGAAAGCGAGCTCCTCACTGTCATTGATGCGAGCTATCGCCAGCTGTTGAACCGGGTTCCCCTCGATAGCGAGCGCCTGATCAGCTCCGAATCGCGTCTCCGTAATCAGGAGATTGATCTGGATGGATTCCTGGCCGAGGTGGCCATGGGCGAAGCCTTCCAGGATCGAATCGCATCCATGGCCCCACTGCGGGCAGCATCAGCGGCAGGGCTGGCGCTGCTTGGACGTGCCACAACACCGGCGGAGACCAGCCGCTTCCTGATCACCCGTGCCCAGGCCGGTCAGGGTGCCGCAGTCAGCGAACTCCTTGCGGAACGATTTGGGGATTCCGTGCCACGGATCAACGGTATGGACAGCCCCAGTGGTGTGAGCCAGGCCAC
>CAJWLE010000156.1:0-4428 GCA_913042965.1 uncultured Synechococcus sp. | reverse complement strand
GCTGAATTGCAGTCGCTGCACCAAGCTCACCGTTGATTACGTCAACACCGCCACGGGACTGGAGCTGCATCGCTTCCACTGGCTTGAGGGTGACGATGAAATCGGTGCGATTCAGGGGGGTTGGAATCATCTGGTGGACGTGCAGGACCCGTCTGAATCACAGGAACGTCCGCCAATGCTGCACTGGACTCTGGGGGGACCATGGTTTCGCGAGCAGCGCACGATGGGTGGAGCGCTGGCGGCGGAATGGTTCAGCGCCCGTGATGATGCGATGAAGCTCTGGGATTAATGGCCGAAAGGATCCGTGCATCGATCGAGAAGGCTGTCGTAGCAGTTCCTGCGCGGCTGCAATCCTCCAGGCTTCCCAACAAGGTGCTGGCGGACATCGGAGGGAAGCCGATGATCCAGAGGGTTCTGCAGCGCTGTCGTGAGGCCTCTGATGTTGATGTCGTGGTGCTGTGCACCGACAGTGATCAGCTGAAGCGGTTGGCTGAGGGTTGGGGCTTTCCGGTGCTGATGACCTCTGCTGACTGCAGTTCCGGAAGCGAACGCATCGCGTCGGTGGCTGATGCGCTGATGGCTCTGGCCTGGGTTGATCAACCTGCTGATCCTGCGCGGACCGCTGTGATCAATGTGCAGGGGGATCAGCCGTTCATTGACCCGGCGGTGATCGACGCCATGGTGGCTGAATTTCAACAGCGCAAACCGCTCCCAGAGGTGGTTACACCGGTGTACGGCCTCAGTGAGGAAACAGTTCACAACCCCAACGTTGTGAAAACACTGTTGGCCCATGACGGTCGGGCGTTGTACTTCTCCCGTTCAGCAATCCCCCATGTTCGGGATGTGGACCCTGCCGACTGGCACCACCACACCACCTACTGGGGACACGTGGGGATGTATGGCTTCCGCGGCGATGTGCTGGAGGCTTGGGATCAATTACCCCGGTCACCGTTGGAGGACCTGGAACGCCTGGAGCAATTGCGTCTGATTGAGGCGGGTTACACCATCGCCACGTTCCCGGTTCAGGGAACCTCTCTTTCGGTCGATACCGCCGAGCAGCTGGAGCAGGCGCGGGCGATGGTCTGAGTCCTTTTAGGGGAGCGGGCACCAGCGCACGGCCGTTGGCCAGAACCGATCAAGATCAAGTTGTGGACACTCCTGGCGGACTGCGGCCAAGGCGGGTGCCTGCCATTGCCCCAGCTCTGCCAAAACATCCTCAGGCAGAGCCGTGTCGGTGCGGCTTACGTTCAGTTTCTGCTCCCACTGCGGCTCCTCATACGGGATGTTCAGGACGCGACATAGACGGATCCAGCAGGTCGGCGTGAACAACTGCTCATAGAGATCCACGAAACAATGGCTCAACCCGAAGGCTGCATCGAGGGCCTTGAGGGTGTGGCCGTAATCTCCGCGCAGATCGATCCGCTCGGGTCGCTGCCGGCACAGTTCCCTCAGGGCGGCCACCTCTCCGGCGCTGTCGAACAGGCCCTGTTTGCGGCGCTGCATCCGCGCGCTGGAGATGATTCGCTCGATCGGATCCCGCATCAGAAACACCGGTCGCACCGGAATGGAATAGGCCTTGAAGCCACGTCGGATGCTGTCCAACGTGTCTGCGCTGAGACCGCTGTAAGAGGGGGTGATGTCTCCGGTGAGCAGAATGCCGCGCCGCTTCAGTCGATCGGCGAAGTAGGCGTAGTAGCGCTCAGGACGATCGAGGAAGCGTTGCCGCCGCCAGGTGCGGGGTTTGAGCAGTGAACGCCGGCGACGGTTGCTGAAACCTGCCTCCGGCAGGGTGAGGGCGTCGTGAACGTGATATTCCTTCAGAAAACCGAAATCGGCATCGCGACGATGGTTCAGCTGGGCATGGAGCCAGGTGGTGCCGGCCTTCTGAGCACCGATCCCGAGCAGAAACACACCGGGCCCTTCAGTCGTTACGGTCACGCCATCCCCGATTGTTGAGCAGGCTCCACCTTCCCCGTGCCTGGAGAATTCGCTCCGCCAGCTCTCGCACGGCACCGTGCCCCCCCCGGCGACTGAGGACGAGGTCGGCGCCCCGTCGCACGGATGCACAGGCATCCGCCGGAGCGAGCAGCAAAGCGACCACGGGTCGCACCGCCAGATCGTTCAAGTCATCGCCAACGAACACCGTCTCCGCTGGGCTGATGGCCAAATCCATCTGGAGAGTGTTGAGGGCATGGACCTTGTCCTTGATGCCCACCAGGCAGTGCTGGATGCCCAGCTGGCGGGCGCGCACGTCGGTGGCCCCTCCTTGACCACCGCTCAGCAGGGCGATCTGCAGACCGGCTTGTTGCAGCAGTCGGATGCCCAGTCCGTCGCGCACATCGAACCGTTTGGTCAGCTGCCCGTTGGGGTCGTACCAGAGTCCGCCATCGGTGAGCACGCCATCAACATCGAGAACCAGCAACTTCATCCGCCGCAGTTGCTGACGATGCCACCACCAGCGCAGCGATCTCATGCCAGCCCTGCCTGCACCAGATCATGCAGCCGCAGCAACCCCATCATCCGCTTGTCGCTGTCCACGACCGGTAACACCGAGATCGGTTTGCGGCGGTTGTGCTCCATCCGCTCCATGGCTTTCACGACCAGGAGGTCTCCTTGCACGGTGATCGGATCGCTGGTCATCAGGTCGGCTGCGGTCAGATGCGTCCAGCTTTCGGCGCTGTGTTCCTGCAGGGCCCGCCGCAGGTCACCGTCAGTGAGGATTCCCACAAGGGTTCCTGGGCGTTCGGGATCTTCCACCCAACCGCTGCCGATTCCATCGCGGGTCAGACCACCGATCACCTCCGGAAGAGGGGTCTGCGGCTGCAGCGGGTGCAGTTTGCTGGCGGGCAACATCAGATCAGCTGCCGTCAGCGTCAGCTGCTTTCCGAGAGAGCCAGCTGGATGGTTCAGCGCAAAGTCCGCCGGCGAGATGCCCCGCCTCTCCATCCACACCGCCGCCAGGGCATCGCCGATCGCCATCGCCACAGCGGTGCTGGCGGTGGGAGCCAGGTTGAGCGGACACACCTCCCGATCCACGCCGGCTTCCAGCACCACATCACTGCCGCGCGCAAGTGATGAGTCGGATCGGCCGACGATGGCGATGCGTCCGGTGCCCCGTCGTGTGAGATGGGGTAAGACCTCCAGCAGCTCCGTGGTTTCGCCACTGTTGGAGAGGAGGAGGCAGACATCTTCCGAAGCCACGACTCCGAGATCACCATGCAGGGCATCGGTGGGATTGAGGAAGAGAGCCATCAGGCCGATGGAGGAAAAAGTGGCTGCGATCTTGCGCGCCACAATCCCGCTCTTGCCCACACCTGTGATCACCAGCTTGGCCTTGCGATCGGCGCAGCGTTCCAGCAGGACCAGGGCCGCTTCCACTTCATCGCTGCTCAATCGTTCCGCGGCCGCGGCGATGGCAGAGGCTTCCTCCTGCAAACAGCGAGTGAGAGCGGACAACGCCAGGATCCGTGATGATCGGCCCATTGTCATGCACGCCACGCAATGGAGCTGCCGGGTGTGCCGTCTGCTGTGCTTGAGGCCTTGAAGGGCGCGGCCCTGGACGCAGGGATGCCGCGGATAGCCCTGGTGGGTGGTGTCGTTCGTGATCTGCTGCTGCACCGTCATCACGGTCGGCCATGGGTCGGTGTCCCGGATTTGGACTGGGTGGTGGAAGGTCAGGCGGCTCGCCTGGCATCTGTTTTGCAGGACCGATGTGGTCCGCAACGGGTGACGGCTGTGCAGGAGCACGGAGCTTTCGGCACGGTGGCGCTGCAGTTGGACGGGGTTCCCTTGGATCTGGCAACGGCACGCCAGGAGCACTACCCCGCGCCGGCCCAAAACCCCGTGGTGGAGGGGGGAACCCTCTCCGCCGATCTGGTGAGGCGTGACTTCACCATCAATGCGATGGCGTTGGATCTGATCTCGGGCGAATTGGTCGACCCCCATGGCGGTCAGCGGGATTTGGCGCAGGGTCAGCTGGTGTTTCTCCACGACGACAGCGTCAGCGATGACCCCACGCGTGTGATCCGTGCGGCCCGTTATGCAGCCCGGCTTGGGTTGGCACTGAGCCCTGAGTCCACACGGCAGGTGGTGCAGACGCTGAAGCGTTGGCCCTGGGCCTGGCGGAGTGGTGATGCACCCGAGACCGCCCCGCCGGCCTTGGCCACACGGCTGCGCATGGAGCTGGACCGGTTGCTGGAGCGGGAACCCTGGCGTGAAGCCCTGGATCTGCTGGAGGAATGGCAGGCACTGACGTTGCTTGATTCGGCTCTCCAGCGAGATCATCAACGCGCTCGACGCCTGCTCTGGGGGCAACGCCTGGGGTTGCCGTTGATGCCGCTGCTGCTGGCTGCAGCTCCTGATCCTTCTGCTCTGGCCCGCCGCCTTCAGATCCCTGGACAGCAGCAGCAGTGGCTGGAGCAGATGCAT
>CAJWLE010000155.1:0-4472 GCA_913042965.1 uncultured Synechococcus sp. | reverse complement strand
GACGATTGCAGGAAGCCAGTGGTTGCGCGGGAAAACTAGCTGTATTTGCTGTTCGGCTGGATACATTTCCAAAGCCCGAGAAAGAACAGATTTTTTATGTCGGCACAAATCAACCTCAACACTTGACGAATTTACGCAAACAAATTCTTTCAACCTTCAAGCAACTTCCAGACATGGGCGAATACCTTCACCGCAGCTATTTTGACGGCGCTGATGTTTACTGCAAAGACGCATATCTTGCTATTAAATATTTTGGCACTGGATTTATCCCCACGCTATTCAGGATCAAGCGGCAGGTCGACCAACTTGTTTCGCAATGGCCACTGCCCATATTTCAGGATCACTTTTCTGACAGGGCATTACAGTTCGCAGCCCAATTATTTCCCGATCACCTACCAGAACGTATGAGAGAATATCGAAATCAATACGAACATCACATGATCATTTTGGCAAGTGATCATTCGATCAAAGAAACAAAAGAACTACTCCAGCAAAGCTGCACAAGAACTGACGATGAATGTTCTTATTTTGAATGCAGCGAATCGGAAGGAAAGGCAGCCTTACTGCATCGATATGTTGCAGGAAATGCCCCTGCTCGCTATCAAATTCTGAACGCAGATGAATCAGGAGAACTTCTCCCTTTGGATGTAGCATTGCCCAGAAATTGCGAAACATGGTACGAAATCCTTCCTCAGGAAATTCTTTGCCAAATGGCCGAGACGTTTCAGATGTCCCATTTTTTATGCATGGTTTTTCACTGGGACTTTGTCGTAAAGAAAGGAGTAGATGCCGCCGATTTAAAAGCAAAAATCCTCAGCATTCTTGATAAAGCAGGTGCAAAGTATCCTGCAGAGCACAATGTTGGACACTTGTATAAAGCCGAAACAGACCTCTCTAATTTCTACAAAAAGATTGATCCCACCAACAGCTTCAATCCAGGGATTGGGAAAATGTCAAAACTCAAACACCATCAATAAGGCCCCTTGCAGACAAACAGCCAAAACAAAGTTGAAAAGTATATGAATTATTAAACGTGCATGCAGCCTTGCACACCCGAGGTAGTACAATGATTAAATTATCTCATCAAGTATTTGGGATGAATCAAAATGTCTCCGCTCCCAGAGTTGTAAACGTCTCAGACCTGCGCGATCTCGCGAAGAAACGTTTGCCCAAAATGGTTTTCGGATACATTGACAGTGGCGCCCTTAGAGAGCAGACATTAGATGAAAATTGCAGTGCTTACAATGAAATACTTTTTCGCCCTCGTTGTGCAGTAGCCACGCCATCGGTCGAGCTAAAAATCTCCGTTCTTGATCAGACTTTTGAACTGCCTTTTCTGCTTGGGCCGATCGGCAGCAGCAGAATGTTTTACCCAAAAGGGGAGGTTGTTGCAGCAACAGAAGCAGGCAAGGCCGGCACGGGTTACACCCTTTCCACACTCTCCGGATGCCGACTTGAGGATGTCAAGCAGGCCACCAACTGCCCCGCTTGGTACCAGCTTTATCTACTTGGTGGCAAAGATGTCGCTCTGAAGACGATTGCAAGAGCAAAATCAGCCGGATTTTCTGCCATTGTACTCACGATTGATACTCCGGTTTCAGGATTGCGAGAGCTTGATGTTCGCAATGGAACGAAAGAGCTCCTGTCTCAGAACCCTCTGACAATGTTGCCATTTTTACCTCAGATATTGGCAAAGCCTTGTTGGTTAACCCAGTGGCTTGGCGACGGAGGGCTGATGAATTTTCCGAATGTTCAACTGGAAGACGGGCCGATGGGATACACCGAAATTGGGCCCGCCCTCGAACAATCTGTTGTCACGTGGGATGACGTGAAATGGATCCGTGAAGCCTGGGGAGGAAAGTTAATCATCAAAGGCGTTCACATTGGAGAGGATGCCCGAAAAGCTATTGAAATCGGGGCTGATGCTGTTGTTGTTTCCAATCATGGCGCGCGCCAATTGGATAGTGTTGCACCAACAATTCGAGCACTTCCTGAAATTGTCAAAGCAGTAAATGGTGACATAGATGTCCTTCTCGATGGTGGAATTCGTCGCGGCAGTGATGTGGTCAAGGCATTCTGCCTGGGTGCCAAGGGTGTCTTAATTGGCAGAGCCTATGCTTACGGACTTGCCGCTGGCGGCGGCCCAGGGGTGGCAAGAGCGATTGAAATCCTGAAAACAGATGTGGTGAGAACAATGAAACTACTTGGCTGTGATTCTGTTCATAAACTCGATCGTTCATATGTGCAGGTTCCATCTGCCTGGGAGTGCTGAAGGGAGTTGAATCCTGGGTTTCCTACCGAAGCATCTGAACCTCAAATAACAGGTTCTCATGCAGTCAGCACTTCAATTTTCAATCGAAAACAACTACAGATGGTGACCAGCAATCCTCAGGCCCCATGCTCCATCAGCAGCCATGCCTGCCTGAGTGTTTCAGGATCACCGAGATTTCCTGGGAAAGTGACCACCGGCAAAGCTGCGGAAAACTCTGCTGAGTGATCGGCTCCCACCATCGCCAACACCAGTGACAAACCTGGCAGAAGCTGCCCTTCAAGATCAACAGAGGAGAGATCAAACCCATCCCGCAGAAGGGTTCCTGTCGTGATTCCACCCTTGCTGATCACATAGCCCAGTTGGGGCACAAGGCTGGCCACCAGCCTGGCCATCACTCTCGCCAGCTGCATTCCAAACATGAGGCGCAGCTCAGCAGCTGCTTCACCGGAGCCGAAATGCAGTTCACCGCGGCTGGTGAACAGAACCGGAGTGCGACCGGAGCGCAGAACTGCCTCGATGAATCCCTGCAATTCTCTCTCCAGATCCGGCAACAACAGATCGGGCATTCCACCCTCGAGGATGCGTGCCACCCGTGCCACCGGCAATTCCACACCGATGCACCTGGAGTCCAACAGCAGGTGTTCAAGCTGTTGATCCGCCAGTCGCACATGGGAACCGACCACCACCAGTCCCGGCAAGCCGTTGCCAGAACCATCCCTCCGGCGCAATCCGGTTAGAGCTTTTGCATCGCGAGGCTGCGGCCCCAGAGGTTCAGAACCGGAATCCGCCAGCCCGTTGAGAAGGCTTGCCGCAGAACGAAACAGGAAGCGCTTGCGACCCTGCAGCTGCCGGATGGCAACACCAAGGGACTGAAGATGCTCAGGCCGCGACGCATCCACCACCACAGCACGATTGCCTCCCAGTGCCTCCAACCAGCGCACAAGGTCGGGTTCTTCACCCTCAAGTTGCTCAATTTTCAGACGCAACACCGACGTTGCACTGATGCTTCCTGCACTCTTTTCCTCCAACCACGCGGCCAGCTCACTGGTGCTGAACCCGAACAGTTGATCGCGGGCAAAAACCGTTGTGTGAACAGGCTGGTCCTGCAGAAAATGAATCCCATCTCTGGTGACACGACCACCCTCGAAAAAAGCGGGTATGTGAAAGGTCGCGTCGATGGCGCCAAAGCGAAGCGACCATTCCTTTGCCAGCACCTCCGGCTCCAGCACCCCATGACCTCGCAGAGTGGAGTCGCCACGGCTCACCAGCAAAATCGAGCTCTCTGGAATGTCTTCGAGAGTGAGAGCCTCTGCCAGGGCATTGACAATCTCACGATTGCGACGGGCTGCTTCACCGGGCGTCAGAGCCCTTGTGTTCGCGAGCACGAACAGCAGCTGAGAGGGGTGGCGCAGACCCCGACGCAGGCATGCCACATCCCAGGCCAGCAACAACGGACAGCTGTGCACCGTCTGTGAACCGGTGGGATCGTCGTCAATAACAACAATCTTGAGAGGAAGCCTGCTCATGGGACCAAAAACCACACAACGGTGATGGGTGGTTATCAGCCGATGGCATAACGGCAGCGCAGAGTCTGCACTGCGGCCGGTGCCAGCTCCAGCTTGCGATCGCCGCTGATCAAAGCCTGGCGTGGCCCGGTCCATGGCTCAAGGCAGACCATGCGACGGGGTGGCTCAGTCCAAACGACCGTTAGATCCAAAGGGGCCTGATGCTGCAACTGCAGCTGCCGTCCATTGCTGTCATCAATCAACGTCACGGGGCCCGCTGGCCGACAGAGGAAATCAACACCCTGGGGCAAACAGGACAGCTGATCGGCTGTAGCGGCATCGGCCATCTCCAGATGATTGAGGCAGCGCTCCGGAAGTCCGGTCAGCCGGGTCTGCCCCAGATCACTCACATGAAAGTAGGGATGCAGTCCGAAACTGAAGGGCATCGGGCGATGTCCACGATTGAGAATCGTGGTGGTGATCTCCAGAGCGTCAGCAACAGGACATATCTCCATCTCCAAAAGGAAAGGAAAGGGGTAGGCCTTGAGGGTGTCAGCGCTGCTGGTGAGGCTCAGGCGCACACCGCTCTGATCATCCAGCAACTGGAGCTGCCAAGGCAGATCCCGAGCGAAGCCATGTTGAGAAAGTGTGTGATCGAGGCCATCCTCCTCGAGCCGATCATCCGGAAGATTGCC
>CAJWLE010000154.1:0-4549 GCA_913042965.1 uncultured Synechococcus sp. | reverse complement strand
CCACCCTCGTGCAGCCTCGATTCGACGGCAGCGGCCATCTGCTGCTTGCCGAGCTGATGCATGCACCGGCACGCGGAGTCTCGAACTGATGGGACGCAGCGGAGCCCTGCTGCGCTACAGCGCCACACGCCTTGGGCTGGCCCCGCTGATGCTCTGGTTGATTGCCAGCCTGGTGTTTCTCCTGTTGCGGGTTGCCCCGGGAGATCCTGTGGATGCTGTGCTGGGCAGCCGAGCTCCTGCGGTGGCCAAGGCCGCCATGCGGGCACGGCTCGGGTTGGACAAAACGCTGCCGGATCAGTATCTCGACTACCTGCGTGGCCTCCTGCATGGAGACCTGGGGCAGGGACTGATCAATCAAGAACCGGTGCGAGACATCATCAGCAGAACCTTGCCTGCCAGCCTCGAACTCAGCGTGATTGCCCTTGCCCTGGCGGCACTGGTTGGCCTCAGCATCGGCTTCAGTGGAATCGCACGGCCTGAGGGGAAACTGGATCTGGCCGGGAGGCTGTATGGCCTTGGCACGTATGCGATGCCCCCCTTCTGGGTGGCAATGCTGCTGCAACTGCTGTTTGCCGTCAGTCTGGGGTGGCTGCCGGTGGGGGGACGTTTCCCTCCCAGCCTCATGCCGCCTGAAGGCACGGGTTTTTACCTGATCGACAGCATCCGCAGCCTCGACATGACGGCCCTGAAGGGCACGCTTCGCCATCTGTTGCTGCCGGCCGGGACTTTGGCACTGCTGCTGAGCGGCACCTTCACCACTGCCCTGCGACTGAATCTGCGGCGAACACTGCGGGGAGATTATGCGGAAGCGGCCCGCAGCCGAGGACTGAGCGAACGGCAAGTCGTGCTGCGCCACGGCCTGCCCAATGCGCTGTTGCCAGTGCTCACCATCGCGGGCATCACCGTGGCATCTCTGATCGGCGGTGCTCTTTTGATCGAAGTGACCTTCTCCTGGCCAGGGATTGCCTTGCGCCTGCAGGAAGCGATCAACCAGCGGGACTATCCCGTTGTTCAGGGCATCGTGGTGGTGATTGCAGCATTGGTGGTGCTGGTCAGTGTGGCCGTTGACCTCCTGGTGGCGGCCTTGGATCCAAGGGTTCGCTACTGATAACGGCGGTACAGAGTCCTGGCACCTTCAATGGTGAGCCGATGCCAGCGCACGCCACCATCACTCCAGTGTTCATCGACCGACGCCGATGAGTTGGCCGAAAGACCCGACAGAAACACAACAATTTCATTGGCAATGATCGTTTGCGCACTGCGGGGATTGACACCGACCAGGTCCTCTCCGAGCTGGAACAGATCGTCTTCACGCGTGCCGACCTGAGTCTCCCCGACACGAATCGGTGAAAAGTGGCTGGCTCCCTCGATCACCACAACACGGCTGTACGGATGCTGAGCCAGCGAAGCCAACAGGCCGATCTGCTCGTCCAACGGGGGGGTGATCAGGTCGAGGGTTCCACCGACCAGCAATAGAGGCGTGGGGCTGGGGTCGGATGAACCAACGGGCCAGATCACACTGCCGAGGCTGTTGAGCCCCAGCACTGCGGCCGGGGAAACCGGCACCGAACGAGACCGCAGGACGCCGCGTTCAAGCAGTTCGCACTGCAACAACCTCGAAAGATTGGTGAGAGGCAGATCCCCCAGGGCCTTTTGACAGCGCTGATCCATCCCGCCCTGGGGCGAATGCCCTGAGGCAACAAGTGCTGTTAGGGCACCCATGGAGTGACCGGCCAGCACCACCCGTTCCCCCTGAATCGGGATTCGCTGCTGTGCCTGAGCCGACAGCACGGACTCAAGGTCCTGTAGTCGATCCTGAAGTGCACGTGCTCCATCAAAGGATTCACGACCTTCCAGCAGTGCCTGCACGGCAGCGGCATCACTGCCGGGATGCTCGAGAAGCACCACCGGCCAGCCAGCCGCCGCAAGGTGCTTGGCAAGCCACTTCAAATGATCAGGGCTGCCGCCAAGCCCGGGCATCAGAGCCACCCAGAGACGATCTGCGCGGGGGTTGGACGGTGTCCAGATCCGCAGTTCAAGAGATGTGGAACGGTGGGCCACCGGCAGCTGCACCGCCATCCCTTGAACTCCACTTGCTGATGGAGAAGGCGGCATGAATCGCGCCATGGCCTCCGGCTGACTGAGGCCGGTCATCAGAGCCTGATGCCGTTTCAGCTGCAAGCGCCAGCGGGACGCTGCCAACACCAGAGAATCAAGATCCAGCCGCAACTGCTGACCTGGAAGTGCCTCGAGTAAATCGAGTGTGGAGATCTGGCTCCGCTTTTTGAGCAACTGCTCGAGGGTCGTCAGGACCACATCACTGCTGATGCGGTCTCCGTCCATCAGGCGCACCACATCACCGATCGCATCGAGCAACGGGCCTGCAGACCAGCTGCGCAGAACCTGCTCTCCAAAACTGCGTCGCGTCAGCACCGGGGCCTGTAACAGCTGCATGAGGCCAAGCCGGCTCTCCTCATCGAGCAGCTGCATCCAAGGTCCCAGTTCGGTTCGAACCCTGCCTTTCGAGCTGACCCAGGCGCGCAGATCATTCACCTCCACAGGCAGAACAACCCCTTCGATGCTGACCTCAAGACGTTCAGCAGCCCGAAGGGGCCACGATGACGCCTGATGGAGCAGCAGACTGCTCATCAGGCCCATCGCGATGCACTGTCCTGTTAAGCGTCCGCGCAGCAACGCCCGACCCTCTGCGGTGGTGGTCCCAGTTTCCTTCAGCTCTCCGAAATGTCACGCGGCTGAGATTTCTCGCCTCGATCGGAGCTGGCGGGGTCATGTTCATGACCCCGCTGATTTTTCACGCGATCGACTTCTCAGCCAGCCAGGTGGGCAGTGGCCTGGCGATTGCCGCCCTGATCGGAACAGTGGTGCGCCTGCTTTGCGGAGCTTTGCTCGACCGTGGACTCAGTTGTTCGTGGCCGGTGCGGATCACGACACTGTTGGCGATAACAGCGGATTGCGTCTTGATTCGAGCGGAGAGTTACGGCGGCTATCTGCTCGGTCAATTGCTGTTGGGCTGCGCAGCTGGGCTGTACTGGCCTGCCATTGAACTGGCGGTGCCGCTGAGCTGTGGAAGCGTGC
Organism: uncultured Synechococcus sp.; assembly: GCA_913042965.1. Classification (GTDB taxonomy): domain Bacteria; phylum Cyanobacteriota; class Cyanobacteriia; order PCC-6307; family Cyanobiaceae; genus Parasynechococcus. The sequence continues at coordinate 1,453 of CAJWLE010000154.1, read as the reverse complement.
CTTCCGGTCGTGGTTATGCCTTGGTCCGCAGTGCGGATGCCCTTGGGATCGGAATTGGAGCCCTGATCGGCACAGTCGCCGCGACCCTGGACACACTGCGCGTTGTTTATGCCGTTGAAGCCCTCTGTATGGGAACGGTGCTGGTCCTGATCAGCCTTCAACCCTTGATCGACGGCTCGACGGTGCGTGATCTGAATCGGGCTGACGCAAATTCCGACAACAGCGTTTCAGCATCATCCCGAGCCTGGTTGCTTCCTCTGTTGCCGGTTCTGGGAATCAGCATCGTTGCGACAGGAATTCTGGCTCTGCAACAAAGCGCGCTTCCTCTGGACCTCGTTCGCGGTGGGGTGGCTCGGCCTGGCTTGAGTGAAAGCCACAGCAGCGCTCTGATTGCCCTTCAACTGACGCTTTTGGTCAGTCTTCAGTGGCCCGTGGGCCGGTGGCTAGCCGATCGCAGCGTGGCGTTTGGGCTTGGATTGAGCCTGGCAGGATTCAGCCTCGGTTGCGGGCTGATTGCGCTCTCTTCCTTGTTCGAGGCCGGCACAGCCCTTGTGCTTTTGGCTCTGCTGCCGATGGCATTTGCCCAGGCGGCGTTCCTGCCAACAGCCACCGAAGCCGTAATCGAGGAGACACCCCCTGAGCATCGGGGGTTGGCCATGGCTTTGTTCTCCCAGTGTTTCACCGTGAGCGCAATCGTGGCACCACTGGCAGGAGGAGCTCTCTTGGACGCACAGAACAACGGAGTTGTTCTGTGGCTGTTGATGGGGGCTGCCTGCCTCACGATGCTGCCTGCTCTACGAAATCTGCAGCCCCGCTATCGAAGCTCAACGGAGCTCAACCCCATCAACTCCGAGCGCGTCACGGATGCCATTGCAGGCCCGCACTGAAAGCTCTCAGCTACCGCCATTCCTGGTGATATCGAAGGTGGGAACAGGAGCCCCTCCATTGTTTGGAATCATGTAAACCGTGCGGTTGGTGTCGTTCTCGCCCTTGGTGATCCAGAGGTATTGCAAATAGCCAGGGTTGTTCTTGAGGCTTTCGCCGATGATTTTGTTGGCTTTGGAGACACCTTCTGCCCGAATGATCTCCGCTTCAGCCAACTGAGCAGCTGAATCCTTTTTGGCCTGAGCCTCCAAAACCGCCACCTTGCGGGTGAATTCCGCCTCCCGCAACAGGGCTTTACCGTTCAGCGTTCTCACCCATACGCCGTACTGAGGTACAGCGAACGCGGCAATCCCGAAAACAGCTGCGGCAATCCCGAGACGGCGCAAAGTTGTCCAACGGTTGGGGCCGGACTCAGACCTGGAAGTTTGCTGAGGCATCGCAGGCTTTTTTGCCCTTGTAGCAGGGATCCAAGGCCTGCAAACCCTGCGTCGCCGAACTGGCTCAGAGGATCAAACGTTGAACAGGAACTCCATCACATCCCCCTCTTCAACGACATACTCCTTGCCTT
>CAJWLE010000153.1:0-4555 GCA_913042965.1 uncultured Synechococcus sp. | reverse complement strand
TTCCTACGTCGATGGTGAAGGCTTCAGCGAGGACGTCTCAACCGAACCGGTCCTCGTTCCCATCTCAAACTCTGACGATTACGGAGCAACCCCCGACAGCAGTGGCTTTCTTGCCCTGGCAAGCCGTCTTGAAGGTGATCTGGAAGTTGTGGGAGATCTTGACTGGTTCAAAGTCGAGTTAGAGGCCGGCAGAAATTATATCTTTGAGCAAATTGGGACAGGATTAGCGGACCCCCTTTTAACACTAAGAGACGAATTCGGATCTATCCTGACCAGCGATGACGATAGCGGCGGTGAGTTAAACAGTCGAATAACTTTTGAACCCGAAACATCAGGATACTACTACCTTGAGGCGGGCTCATATGGCAATCAATTCACGGGCAATTATTTCATTGGCGCATACGAAGATGTAACACAACCCGAAGACCCCATTAACGATGGTGCAGCAACTTTCGCCATTGAGGGCACTCCCCAACTTGGTCAGGTTCTCTCCGTTTCGCTAACCAACAGCGATCCTGATGGTGACGGCACACCAACCGTTGCATGGCTTGCATCCAATCAAGACGGAACCTGGTCTCAAGTCGGCTCCGATCCTCAGATCACCATCTCCGCTGATCTGGAAGGACGTCAACTCCGCGCCAGCGTTTCCTACGTCGATGGTGAAGGCTTCAGCGAGGACGTCTCAACCGAACCGGTCCTCATCCCTCTCACTCCCGTCAACGATGGTGCAGCAACTTTCGCCATTGAGGGCACTCCCCAACTTGGTCAGGTTCTCTCCGTTTCGCTAACCAACAGCGATCCTGATGGTGACGGCACACCAACCGTTGCATGGCTTGCATCCAATCAAGACGGAACCTGGTCTCAAGTCGGCTCCGATCCTCAGATCACCATCTCCGCTGATCTGGAAGGACGTCAACTCCGCGCCAGCGTTTCCTACGTCGATGGTGAAGGCTTCAGCGAGGACGTCTCAACCGAACCGGTCCTCGTTCCCATCTCAAACTCTGACGATTACGGAGCAACCCCCGACAGCAGTGGATCCCTTGCCATTGGAAGCAGTCTTGAAGGGAATATCGAATCCGTAGGAGATCTGGACTGGTTCAAAGTCGAATTGGAGGCTGACAAGTACTACAACTTTGAGCTGACTGGAACCACCCTTGAAGACTCATTCCTAGCCTTGAAAGAAGCCAATGGCAATATTATTTCCACCGATGACGACGGTGGAGATGGATTCAATAGCCGCATCATCATTTCCCCTGAATCTTCAGGCACTTTCTATCTTGAGGCCAGTGCATATAACAACGAGCGAACTGGAACATATTTAATTACCGCCGACGAAGCAGATGCTTTGCCCACTGGCTATAGCCCTGAAAACGGATTTGGCCATGTTGACGCCAAAAGAAGCTTTGAAAAGTTACTTGGGATATCCCTCGACGACGCCGCAGACCTTGGTGGTGATTTATGGGGCCTCGACAATATCAGAGCACCAGAAGTTTGGTCAGGTAGCAATGGCTTTTCGGGCGCAACTGGCTCAGGCACAGTCATCGCCGTCGTCGACACAGGTGTTGATCTAGATCATCCGGAATTCCAAGACAGAATTACTCCAGGATTTGATTTTGTCGATTACGACAACATTGCCGACGATGGCGATGGCCACGGCACTCATGTTGCCGGCACCATTGCGGGCGCCGATGACGGCGAGGGAATCACCGGCGTCGCACCGGATGCATCAATCATGCCAATTCGAGTCCTTGACGATGAAGGTTATGGATACATATCCGACATTATCGCTGGAATCCGATGGGCAGCAGATAATGACGCTGATGTCATCAATCTTTCGCTTGGAGGCGGAGGTTATAGCCAGGCAATGGCTGACGCAGTTGCCTACGCATCAGACCTTGGCTCGGTCGTTGTCATGGCGGCTGGCAATGACGGCGGTCGCTCCCCCATCTACCCTGCCGCCCACGCAGAAACCCACGGCATCGCTGTTGGAGCTGTAGATCAAGAAAAATCGTTGGCCAGTTTCTCCAATCGAGCCGGCTTGACATTTCTAGACTATGTAACAGCCCCAGGAGTCAGTATTTTCTCTTCAACACCCAACGGTAATTATGATTATTACAGTGGAACATCCATGGCCAGCCCACATGTCGCCGGCATCGCAGCATTACTGAAAAGCCATGACAAGTCTTTAACATCAGAATCCATCGAAAATTTGATCACAAGTACCGCTTATAACAACATTGACAGCGAGCTCTCGGGTACTCAAACCGATGAGCTGACAGGCGAACCAGTTGGTCAAATTATTACGTTAGAAACACTAGACAAATTTGATGAAGATCAATTTCAAACCCGTCTCATCGGAAGTTTGAGCGGAGACCTACAGGACAGAAAATCTGTCATTAGGGAACTTAAAGCCAATGAGCAAGAAGGTCTAATCATTGAGAATATTGACGTGATCAAATCAACGAATAAAAGTTTGATCACTCTGGATCTGTCAGACTCAAATCCATCAGATCACTCAGATTTATTGGAGAACTGGCTCTCAAAAAACCATTTCAACTACTTCGAAATCGATACTCAGATGCAAATGATTTAGAAACCTCGATTCATTCTGTTGCTCTGCTCGGTACTGGTTGGCTCAATGAAGTCGGCGTGCGTGGGGTTGGGGGCTGCGATCAAAACCAGCAGCGAGCAGGGGAGCATGGGCGGAGCAACCCGTCCTGGACGCCCATTCTGCAGACCCAAAAGTTGATGGGGATGCGCTGATACTGGCGGCCTGATCAGCGTCCGCTTTATGGCAACCATCGCCCTGCTCGGCACCGGACTTCTCGGTGAAGCCGTTGGACATCGACTGTTAAGCCAAGGGTGCGACCTACGGGTTTGGAACAGAAACCCCCAACGCTGCCAAGGCCTGCTGGAGTCGGGAGCCACACCGATTGTCCACCTCTCCGACGGTGCCTCGGCTGGATGCGACGCCGTGATCACCGTGTTGCGGGATGGTCAGGTCACCCGCAACGTGGTGGCCGAACTTGGGCCTCTGGGCGGTAGTTGTGTGATGCCGATGGGAACCATGGGCATCACGGAAATCCGAGACCTTGCCGCCGATGTGCAGACCCAGAACGGACGTTGCTTGGAGGCACCCGTGCTGGGCAGCCGGCCCCAGGCGCTGCAAGGCAGCTTGCTGGTGATGGCCGGCGGCGAGCCGGAGCTGTTCGAGCAACAACGACCGTTGTTGAACCTGTTGGCCGAAGACCCTCTGCTGGTGGGCCCCATTGGCAGCGGTGCTGCCACAAAACTGGCCCTCAACCAACTGATCGCCAGCCTCACCCACGCCTTTTCTCTGTCCCTGCGGCTGGTTCAGCAAGCCGAGGTCCCTGTGGACACGTTCATGTCGATCCTGCGCAGCTCTGCCCTCTACGCACCGACGTTCGACAAAAAGCTGCAGCGGATGCTGGATGGCCATTACGCAGATCCCAACTTCAGCACCGCTCTGCTCCGCAAGGATCTGCGCTTGTTTCTGGAGGAGGCCACTGCCGCCGGCCTGCAATCCAAAGGTCTCCATGGCCTCGATTCACTGCTCCAGGAGGCGAAGGGGGGTGACCTCGACGACCTCGACTACTGCGCTCTGCACGAACTCACCCAACCACAGGCATGAGCGTGGGTCTTGAATGACCCTATGGCTCAACGCACCGTGATCGCCCTGCTCTCCGGCGGACTGGATTCCGCCACTGCAGCCGCATTGGCGATGGAGGACGGTGACCGGGTGATCGGCCTGTCCTTCGACTATGGCCAGCGCCATCAAAGAGAACTGGAGGCAGCCGCCGCGGTGGCGGATCACCTCGGGTTGGCGGAACACCACTGCATCCGCGTGAACCTGGCCGCCTGGGGCGGGTCTGCCCTCACCGACGCGACGATTGACGTCCCCACCGATGGCGTTCAGGAGGGGGTGATCCCACCCACTTACGTGCCCGGTCGCAACACGGTGTTCATCGCCATCGGCCTGAGCCTGGCGGAAGCCCGCCAGGCACAACGGCTGGTGCTGGGGGTCAATGCCGTGGATTACTCCGGCTATCCGGACTGCCGACCGGACTATCTAGAGGCGTTTCAGACCCTGGCGAATCTGGCCAGCAAGGCCGGCCGCGAAAATCAAGGGACACAGCTCTGGGCTCCGTTGGTGGCCTGGAGCAAAACCAGGATCGTGGAGGAGGCCCTACGACTGAACGTGCCGATCCAGACCACCTGGAGCTGCTACAGCGGGGGTGAGTCCCCCTGCGGCGTTTGCGATAGCTGCCGGATTCGCGATGCAGCGCTGCGGGAGGCAGGTCGACCTGATCTGTGCAGCAGCAGATGACGGCACCACTGAGGCGACAACTGCCCTGGCGGAATCCAGAGGCGGTGGCCCGTCAGCTGGCTGCGTTGCACGGCGACACGGGACTGATCTGGCTTGATGGGGACGGCAGTGAGCTGGGCCGCTGGGTCACTCTGGCGGCAGCACCTCAGACCACCGCGATCTGCCGTGGACGACCCGGCGAAGCCGGTGCCGACAATCCCTTCACAG
>CAJWLE010000152.1:0-4668 GCA_913042965.1 uncultured Synechococcus sp. | reverse complement strand
CGAACAAATTCAATCGAGACCGATATTATGCGAAACAACGGGGAATCCTTAAAAGAAGCGTCCTTCCATTGGCATGCTCAACTGAAATAACTGTGCTTGCTGCCCTCGAGAGGTGATCTTTAAAAAGGATTGGTTTGGTCTCAGCGACGGAGCAGGCGGAAAACGACCCAGACCGCCGCAATCGCAAGAATCCAGTACAGCCAGGTCAACTGCGCAGCCCATGCTGTCACCAGGCCGACCACAAACAACACCAGAAAACGTCCAAGGGTCATCGATTAATCCTCAATGAGGGTGATACCGCTGGCCTGCTCCTCCAAATGAGCAGCTCGATCGAGAACTGCTTTAAGCACCTCTTCACCATCCAGCTCAAGAGAGAGCTGTTGCAAGGTGAAGGCGACATCTCGACTGGCCGTCAGAACGGCTGGCGAGACCTGTTCAACGGGAATCGATGATGGCGAGCGCTTCTTGGATTTGTTACCTGTTCTTGTGCCTGAATTCCTGGTCATGGTCAGCTGTTGAACTCCTTCATTCTGGTCATTCTTTGCTTGGGATCACAACACCCACGAAATAGCCCCGTGAGCTGAGCGCCTAAAGATCGAACGCGTCAAAACCGATGAACAAAGCATGGCGGTCGGGATTGAAGTGCTGTACCCCTTGTAACGTCGCAACGATTTCACCATTGGCAAAAACCTGGGTGTCCTGTGCACTCACCTGAAATGTCAGCGCGACGGATGGAGCATCAAAGACCAAGTGATCCTTTCGACGATTGAAGTCTTTCACTTTCACGTAAGCCCCTGCTGTGGTGTTGATCAAAAACTGGTCGCGTCCATGTCCACCAATAACGAGATTGGCTGAACCTGTTCCCGCGTACAGCACATCAGCCCCTTTTTTACCTTTGAGACGATTGGATACGGAATTTCCAATCAAGCGGTCATCACCCTTGCCACCGATAGCCTCTTCAATCACACATAACCCTGCCGGTATCCCCAAGGTCAGACCATCCCAGTCATGCGCGATCGTGAAACCGCCGGTGATTCCATCGACATGGCTGACAAAACCACCCGCCTGAGAATCTGCTCCTAAAGTTGCGTTGCGTAGATCAATGGTAACGGGACTCGTTGCGTTGAAAGCTGTAATGCGATCATTGCCCCCCGTATCCCAGATGGCACGCCAACCGCTTGCCTCCTGATTGATTAACGGCAATCGGTAGGTGTTATCTCCAGATGCTGTCGTTGGGTTGATACCGTAAATCCACTGCAAAGCAGCTACATCAAGTGCTCCAGGGTGCTGGAGAAATCCATAATCAGCTTTTGATGTTGGCACCAGACCATTGCGTGCCCCTTTATCGACATAACTGAGCTGGGTATATGGATGAGCATTCTGGTCAAACTCACCTTTGTTCTTGAATTCGTTCGATGTCCTACTCAGACCTGGAAACCGGGGCTGGCCCAGCAGTCCTTTCTCATGAGGGTGCTTTAGGCCTACGGCATGAGAAAGCTCATGCAGAAAAGTAATGCCATAAAAACTTCCCGGCTCAATTGAGTGTTTGAAGGAGCCATTCTCCAACCTGTACAACGACCAATTCACTGCAACCATTCCCTCATCTGAATCGCTTCCGGGGGTATAGGCGAAGCCATAAGTTCCCTCGGCATTGCTGTCGTCAAGGGTGTAAAACCAGACCTCAACATTGTCATTGTTATCGTCACCTCGATCGACAAAGGTCAATCCACAAACAGCCTCAATCGCCTCAATTGCCTGCTCCATAACTCCACGCTCTGCAGCACTCCAGCCCCAGGAGGGGTAACCACCGAACTCACCCTTGATCAGCGTGGAGGTATCACTGATGAAGGTGTAACCGACAGTCGGATCTTCAGGGGTCACACCCCAGCGAAAGCCATCCGTGAGCCCGTCAATCCACTGATTGCCTGAACGGGGAACTGCTACCGCCATCTTGTAGGCCATAGCAATTGTTCTGCCGTGTCGGCTCAAGCTAATCAGAACAGAGCGAAGGAATCAAATTCTGATCACAGGCCTATGTCGTTTTGAAGCTCAAGCCCACCATTGATCATCCAGACCCGACATCATCAATGCAAACAAGGTTTGGATGATGCAAAGCCCTCGGCCGATCAATGATCCCACCAGTGGTTTGGTGGGACTGATTGCGATTGGTCTGAGCCTTCTCCTGCTGCTGGGCCAGGCATTTTTCATCGTTCCAGCCGGGAAAGTGGCCGTCGTCACCACTCTGGGCAAGGTGAGTGGCGGCTCAAGGCTCCCCGGGCTCAACTTCAAGATCCCTTTTGTGCAGTCGATCTACCCCTTCGATGTGCGCACCCAGGTCAAACCAGAGGAGTTCGCCACCCTCACCAAAGACCTGCAGGTCATTGAAGCCACGGCCACGGTGAAGTATGCCGTTCGCCCCGAAGAAGCGGGTCGCGTATATCGGACGATCGCCAGCAACGACCGCGACGTCTACCCCCGCATCATCCAACCATCTCTGTTGAAAGCTCTCAAATCGGTGTTTTCACAATATGAGCTGGTCACGATCGCCACTGAATGGAACGATATTTCCTCGCTTGTTGAGCGCACGGTGGCTGAGGAACTGGACAAATTCGACTATGTCGACGTGCGCGGCCTTGATCTCACAGGTTTGCAGATCGCGGAGGAATATCGAGCAGCGATTGAACAGAAGCAAATTGCCGAACAGCAGCTTCTCCGCGCACAAACCGAGGTGAAGATCGCTGAACAGGAAGCGATCCGTTACGACACCCTCAATCGCAGCCTTGATGATCAGGTTCTGTTCAAACTTTTCCTCGACAAATGGGATGGTCAAACAGAAGTTGTTCCTGCACTGCCTGGCACGGTTGCTGGATCACCCCCCGTCATCGTCGGGCGGCGAAGCTGATGGTTTTCCTACATGACGTCTGACCAACAGTCTCTTTTAGAGGAAGGTCATCGTCTTGATGAATTACGTCGTAGCTATTCCGGTGAGGCTCAACTGAATGAATCGTTCATCGTCTTAACGGTGGGCGCCAGTTTGATCGCCACCCTCGGACTTTTGTCCAACAATGCAGCGGTTGTGATCGGTGCCATGGTCGTTGCGCCATGGATCCTGCCGCTCCGGGTCGCCGTTTTTGCTTTGTTGAGCGGAAGCCCTCGAATTCTGTTCCGATCCATGGCAACACTCGCCACCGGCGCAGCAATCACGGTGTTGCTGTCGATGGGGATTGGCTGGTTTGCTCGCGCCAGCGGCCTCCTGATCGTTGACGCCCTGCCTGACCAGGTCATGGCACGGCTGGAACCCACTCTGCTGGATCTAGGCATTGCCCTTGCCGCAGGGAGCATTGCCACCTACGCCAAGGTGAATCCAGGGGCTGTGAGCTCCATGGCCGGTACGGCCATCGCCGTGGCGTTGGTGCCGCCGGTGTGCGTCATGGGTCTGATGTTGGCCGTCAACGATCTGGCAGACGCCGTGGGGGCAGGGCTTCTCTACACGGCAAACCTGCTGGGGATTCTGATTGGCGGTCTGATTGTTCTGGCGATCCGTGAACCCTATTTCCAGGAGAAATTGCGTCGAAGTCGACGCTCCAGACTCCCCGTGCTGCTCTCTCTCGGCCTGTTGATCTTCATCGGCGAAAAGCTGCTCGAGCCCTCCGACCAGTACTTGTACAAATTGAGACGAGAAGCAGTGAAACGGAGAATTGAAACCGAAATCAGTTCTTACCTCAAACGTGGAACATTGACCTTCGGAGCCAACGATGCTTTGGAGATGGAACGCATTCATTTCGATTGGCCCGATGACTGGCGCACCAAAACCAAACCCAAACTGCAGTTGGTGGTTCGCGTTACAGATCCAACCACGCCGAGTACAAAACAAGTTCAGGAAATCCAGAACAGAATCAACTCCAAACTCTCGGAAGACTTTCCTGGGCTTCAGATGCAGATGCAGGTTCAAAGGATCAACGTGAGTGTGGTTTCAGGTCGCGATGTTCCTGAGACCATTGACCTCGATCAGATCTTCGACGAAGCCAAAAAGGTGTCTAAGAACAGCGCAATCCTGCCCCTAATTCAAACTTTGGAAGAAGTGAATACCCCCCTGTCTGATCAATCGCAATAGCAAGCTTGATCAAAGGAAGCTCGGGTCAATCCCTGATGGTCTGCGAGACGGATCAACATCTCGCAGCATCTCAAAATCATCAAAGCTGAACCCAGGCCCTACACAACAACTCACCAGACTGAAATCTCCCTCGCTTCGGGCTGCCATCCAAACTCCAGCCGAGACCCATGCCACTGGATTCTCGCGTTGAAGCAAACAGGATTCAGTCTTCCGTTCTGCATCGGGATGCTGGAGCAAACAGAGCGGCGCTCCTTCCAGAAACGTCCAAACTTCATCTCCCCCGTGCACACAGTGCCAACGGCTCACATCCTCTGCTCCTAGAAGGAACAGCACAGTTGTAATGGCACTGCGATGGGATCCATCGGGGCGTTGCACAGTGATGGCACTGCGCTGAAGTTCGCGATACCAGCCCCCTTCCGGATGCGGTTCCAGCCGCCATCGGCGAACCATCTCTTGAAGAGAACTGGGCATGGAGAAGCTCGAACAATCTCTGACGTTGTCACAACAAAAAGCCCCCACCTTGCGGTGAGGGCTTTCCGATTCAGTTGATCTGA
>CAJWLE010000151.1:0-4677 GCA_913042965.1 uncultured Synechococcus sp. | reverse complement strand
GATGGCATGGGAGTCAAACCGGGCAGATGGGTCAACTGGCGATGAAACCAGTTCCCCTCCTGGGAAACCCAGGCCTGCACTCGCTGCAACCATCGATCCATTCCGAACGAATCAGCCATCACGGACCGACCGGCAGCCAGCGCCAGACCATTCACTGGCCAGGGATCACGCCACCGCTGCCAGCGTTTCACGCGTTCAGGGGAAGCCACGGCATAGCCCAGACGCAGCCCAGCAATCGCGAACAGCTTGGTGAGACTGCGGATGACCACAAGATTGGGATGGCTCTCCACCAGCGGAATCAACGACTGCGATTCACCCGAGGGAACGAGGGGCAAAAAGGCTTCATCACAGATCACCAATGCGTGGTGCTGCAGCAGCGGCTCAAGCGACGCGCGACTCCAGAGCTGACCCGTGGGGTTGTGGGGATTGGTGATCCAGAGCACCTGACAAGGCTGAGCCGGCTCTGCAGGCAACGGCCATGGCTGCGGCCAGGTTCGCGTCCAGCTGAGGCTGAGAGGCAGGCTGCGCACAGCACCATCCCAGCAAGCCAGCGCTCGGCGATAGTCCGCAAAGCCAGGTTCAGGCAGGCCACTGAGACCGCACCCGACCGCATCCCGTGCCGCCCAGGTGAACAGTTCCGCCGCACCATTACCGGGCAGCACGGCCTCGGACTCGAGACCATGCCAACTGGCAATCACCTGGCGAAGTTCTTGCTGCTCGCGGTCGGGATAGTTGCGCAGAGCGCTGCCACTGATCCCTTGCTTCAGAGCACGCCGCAGAACCCTTGGAGGACGGAAGGGCACCAGCGAAGCACTGGCATCAAGGATCTGCGACGACTTCAAGCCGAGGCGGAGAGCTTCCTGAGAGAAATTGCCTCCATGCGGTGGAAGGCCGCTGCTCAAGATCAACGCAGGCAACACACAACATCATCCTGCCCAGTCGCTCTCGACGGCGGCGGCAGAGACCGATACAACCAGTCAGCTGAGAGCTGCAGCCGATGAAAGACTCCCGATGCAGCCTTACAACAATCCAACAGCTCTCTGGAGTTGTAGTGCTAAGTGCTCTGCTGAGCATCACCAGCACGCAGGTGAAGGCCAGTGATGCGCTAATTCAGCTGCTGCAGGAGCGACGCTGTAGCGGTTGCCGACTGGCGGATGCCGATTTAGTGCACGCTGACCTTCGTGATGCTGACCTCAGCGACGCCAAGCTGATGCGAGCCAATCTGGGTCAGGCTCAGCTTGATGGTGCTGATCTCAGTGGTGCCGATCTCAGCTTCACCAGCCTGCGAGGTGCCTCACTGCGAGGGGCCAACCTGACGGGGACTCGGCTGTACGGAACGGATTTACGCGAAGCAGACCTCACGGGTGCACAACTGAGCCCAAACGCCCTAGATGAAGCTCACTGGCATGGTGCTAGTGGCATTAGTGCTGGCATCCGCAGTCATGCAGCGCTGCACAACGCAGGAGTGGAAGCTTTCCAGGCCGGCAGATGGCCAGCGGCCGAGCAGTTGTTCAGTGAGGCGATCCGCAGCCAACCGAAAAACCCCTTGAGCTGGGTAGCTCGAGGCATCAGCCGTAGCGAGCAAGCAAAAGACGAACGTGCAGCCACTGATTTCCGTTTTGCGGCAGCTCTATATGATGCGCAAGGCTCGAAAGAGTGGTCACAGCAACTCAATAAGGCCGCTGATTTAGTAAGCCAAAGACGCTTTCAAGATCGATCACCTAACGAAGGCAAAGGCATTGGCGGACAGCTTTTGGAGGGAGCAATCAGCAGCCTACAAATGCTCACACCCATTGCTCTTAAAGCATTAACTCCTTTAGGACTAGGTTTCTAAATCATTAATGGCTAACTTCCACTTAAAACTTGGCGAGCTGCAGGCAGACTAGGTCGATACCCATAACCAAATTTACCGCCATTCGCATCATCAATAATGCGAGGGGTAACCATAATAACCAATTCTCTTTTCGATCTTGTCCCTCCACTACTCCTGAAGAATTGACCAATGAAGGGCAAATCTCCTAATACCGGCCATTTGTCAACAATCTGCTGGTCCTCATCAGAAATAACACCAGTCAAAATTAAAGTTTGACCATCTCGCACTCGCAGACTTCCCGTATCCAATCTCCTAACACTCAAAATACTGACGTTTCCGCACCCTTCAATTGGTTCCGTTTTTGTTACAGCTGCAATTGAGGGAGATAGGGCGAAGGAAACGAAACCATTGTCGTCAATTTTAGAAACTCGAGCACCAAACGTAAGGCCGGCAGTCCCGAATTCTGGCTGGCAGGTATTCGCCGCACCATTTTGACCTGCCTGAACATCAAAACTCTTAACCACTTGCGTGCCCACCGTCACGAAAGACTCATTAGCGCGGGGACGACCAATTGAGGCCGTGGCGAAAGCCGAATCCTCGCCTGACGCCGCAACTTCGGCACCTCCAGATATTTCTGATGGATTCTCACTCAAAATCAAGGTTGGCGCCGCCAATGTTTTAGTACTTGCAGACTGAATCATGGCCTTAAAAAGATTAAAATATTGATTCTCTGGATAAACACTTCCCGGATTAATACGAGCAGGGCTTATCGGAGACTGTTCAATCTCTGTTTGCCCAGCGTCAAGAGTTACACGTTCGCTTTTCCCACTGGAAGCTCCGCCTGCAATATCATCAAAATTTTTATCATTGGGAGGAAGCAAAGCGCCAAAAGCACCAACCAACTCGCCCCTGTCACTTACAATAAAATTATTGCCATTGCGGAAAGCAAAGCTATTCGACATCTTCGAATCATTAGCAAGTGCTACATCCAATATGCGCACAGACAAGGCAACTTGCCGTTGACGAAGATCAATTTGCCTCAAATAATTCTCAGCCACCTGAACCAATAACGAGTCACCAACAAGAGTGACCGTTTGTAATCTTGAGTCAGTCGTCAACACCAAGCCACGAAGAGGCCCCGCCGACGCACCAAATGATTCCGTTGAAGTCAGTTGAGAACTTTCCTGAGAAGCAGTATTACTAATATCAGCGTTACCTTCCGAAGCAGTCTGCCCAGACGTAATCATGACCGTATTAGTAAAATTAACAGTTGCTCCGAGATTTCCTAGATATTCCGCAGCACCCCTCGCACTGACCTGATTGAGTCGGATCACCTTGGATATCTGAGGCCCGAAAGTTTTTGAAGCGGCTGTTCTTCCGACCAACAAAGTACGACCATCAAGCTTGCCCTGAAGACCTGAGGCGAGCAAAACACCATTCAGAGCTCGCGCGTAGCTTTCACCCTGAAAGGCCATTGAAACGGAACCTCCCTGAGAATCGCCCTCAACGGCTTGCGCATCAGCCGTTCCGCCAGCAGTGGGATCAGCGACGAACACGAAGCCATAGCCACCCAATCTCGCCAACGCCATTAATGCATCTTTGGCTGGAGCATTGTTAAGTGTGAGGGTTACTGGTGGCCCACTCACATTCACAAAGCTGCGGTTCTGCAACACCATCGTTCCCACAGCCATATCGCCGAGCGGTGGTGCCACAGCCCTTGGACGTAGGGGTGGGGCATACCGAGCCTGAGGAACGACTCCAGGCGTGTTCAAATCCAAGCGTCCGGTCTGCAACATCGGACCGGCAACAAGACCTGGAAACTGCAGGATCAAGTTGCGCCCATCCGCACTCACCACAGGCTCCTGCAAAGTCATCCCCGGTTGGGGAACCACCTCAAGCTCGTAGGCATCACCCGAACCCCTGATGGCCACCCGCTGCAAACCTGAAGCGGGATCAGACAACTGATGACGACCATTGCTCAACCCAGGGGTGCCCTTCGTCTGCAACCTGCCTTCCCAAACCAAGCCATTGAGCCGTTGCTGTAACACCGGCTGGGCACCTACCCCCTGAACCACAACCTCCACACCAGCCTCTCCGCGACGAATGCCCAGGGAGATCGCCCCCTGGGCCAGTGCCGCACGAGAACCTGATCGGACAGAGCCATCGAGCAGGCCCACCTCAATAACGCTGAGACCAGCGACGAGCAAGAGTGCTGTGAGTCGGGAAGAGGGGGACGGCATACCCGGGCCTGAACCCCGTGAACATGGGCGGATGGTATCGATCGGATTCGACCAAGGCCAGCCCTGTTGAAACGGCTGCAATGAAGAGGTCAGAAGTCCGCCTTACGAGGGTTGTTCTTTTTTGCCCTTCGTGTCAGAAGACCCCTTAGATCTCAAGGCACCGTCGCCAGCCTTCGGCACTTGATCAAAAAAAGTCAGCCTCAACTTCAATCGTGTGCGAGGCAGATCGATCTTCACCGACTGACCTTCAACTTCTGCGGGAGCCTCGAGAGCAGTGAGCTCGAGATCACTCGGCTGCACAAGAAGCTCAAGCTGCTCCATGCCTCTCAAGAACTTAAGCAATCCCTGATAAGGCCCCTCCACCTGCAGCAACACTGAGCTTTTCGCATATCCAAGCTCCTTGAGTGGATCGTTGGTCTCTTTTGAACTGCCCGTGCGCTTGCTGTTCTGATCCCTGGTTCCGCTGCGATTCGAGGCTTCCAGTGAACTCGCCGGGACCGGTTCATACAGAGTGATCACCACACCGCTTGCGGCGGCAATGCGGCTGAGCTGAGCCAGAAACGTCTGAATCTGGCCACGACCTGCCAGTAGGCTCATCAGCTGAGCCTGTTGCTGCATCACTTC
>CAJWLE010000150.1:0-4715 GCA_913042965.1 uncultured Synechococcus sp. | reverse complement strand
TCAGTGCGCACTGATTGAAATGATCGGCGTTGAAGAACACCAGTGGGGCGTTAAACCTGAACAGCACCAGCCCAGGGATCGCTTTGGCTGACGTGTGACGATCAATGGAATGCAGGCCTGGAAGACCTTTTTCTTTGCCGAGTAATTCAACACTGGGCCGGGCCGTGTGTTTCACGAATCGCACGATGGCCAGAGCCACGGCAACAAGAATGCCATTGATCGAGCCGACTACGACGACACCAGCGGTGGTCACCAGGGAGAGCCCGAACTCGCGTCGATCCATTCTCCAAAACTGTCGAAGGCTGGAGAAATCCAACAGCGATAGTGCAGCCGAAATCAACACAACACCCAGGGCTGCCAGGGGCACGAACTGGAGTGGTCCTGTGAAAAACAACATCACCACAGCGATCATCGCTGCAGCCACCAGGCCGGTGACCTGGGTCTTGCCGCCTGCTGTCACTGCCATGGCAGTGCGGGAGGCAGCTCCGGTCACCACAAAACCCCCGCCCAGAGATGCAGCAATGTTGGCCGCTCCGTAGGCCACAAGCTCCCGGTCTACATCCACGTCGTAGCCGCCGCGTGATGCAAAACTGCGGGAGGTGATCGTTCCACTGGTGAACAACACCAACGCCAGACCTGCGGCGGAAGCCAACAGTTTCGGCATGGTCTCCAGTGGCACCATCGGCAGTGTCGGCATTGGCAGACCCGCCGGTACGGGTGCCAGAACTGCCACACCAAGGGACTGCAAATCGAACAGTTTCACCACGACCGCTGACAGCACGAGGACGGCCAGGGCAGCGGGAATCCGCGCTACAAATTTCTTCACCAGCAACAGCACAGCCACGCTGAACAGGGTCACCAACAGGGTGGGCAGATGGGTGGTCGGCAGCGATGAGACGATCTCCAGAAGCTTCGGCAAAATCCTGCTGGCGATGATCTGAAAACCCAGCACCTTGCCGATCTGACCCAGGAAAATCGACAGGGCGATGCCGTTGAGGAATCCCACCAGAATTGGTTTGGATAGGAAATCCGCCATGGCTCCAAGCCGAAAGGCGCTGGCCAGCAAGCACAGCACTCCCGTGAACAGAGTCAGTGCCGTTGCCAGGGTTAGATAAAGGCTTGGATCACCACCAGCCAAGGGAGTGACAGCCGCAGCAAGAATCGCGCAGCTGGCTGCATCGGGATTCACCATCAGCTGTGGTGACGTTCCGAAGAGCGCATAGGCCAACAGAGGCCCGATGCTTGCGTACAACCCAACGGCTGGACTCAGTCCTGCCAGTTCGGCGTAAGCGATGGAAACCGGCAGTGCCACCGCTGCAACCGACAAACCAGCAAATAGGTCACGACTGAAATCGTTTCCAAAGCGATAGTTGCTGAATGCCGCCAGTCCCGGCATCAAGGAAGTAAGGCTGGCCATTCCGTGAAAACCCACCTTCAACATGATGGGGTTGCAACAACCCAGGTGTCGTCTAAGAAGGCGAGTTTGTTTGTACGGCGCAACACCCCATGGAGAAAGTCCTGCAATCAAGAGAGCTGGCATGCACGGCCTTGGTCTAAGCGCACTGGCTGCTCTGATTGTTTGACTGCTTCGCGGTCAGGTGGTCTGGCTGGCCACAATGCTCACACTTCTTTTTTCACCAATGTTTCGCATCTCCGCTCTCCTCTGCGCAGCGTTTCTGATCTCTGCACCCGCTTTCGCTGGGGGTTGCTCTGGTAGCAAGAATGCTTCAACGTCTGAGTCCACGGAGCAGAAAAAGAATGTGGACTCCTGATCAATACGCCTTTTAAGGGTGAACAGCTTCGTAGGCAGCTGCTCGATGCAATCAATGCCGGCTCACACCTGAACGGCGGCTCATCCCTGCGAAGACACTGTCCCGGACGATTCATTTCCGGACGATTCATTTTGCCGGCCAAAACTGAACGCTTCAACTCCTGAATGCGTATTTGTGCTTAGTGACGCATTCCACAGCGATTGAGATTGTTTATCACTTTCACTATTTGGCTCTTCGACGCATGATGGTGAAGTCGTCCTTGGACGGGACAGACGGGCCCGAAAATTTCTCTCTCTTGCCGGGAAGGGCTTGGGGGAGAAAGGCCCATGACGTCACGTCACTAAGTAGCTTTTGTCAGTGGCATTCGCATTTGTGCCCGAGGAAGGTTTATAAATAATTAACCGTCCAAGGTCAGTGAGAGCCCCGACATTGTCGGGGTTTTTGCTTTGTTGAGACTTAGACAGTGAGAATCCTCTCTCAACCGTCATTCCCATCTCTGAAAGGTGGAGTTGGTCAGACGTTGAATCCTTATCGCGACGGGATCCTGCTAATCAGCAGTCTTCGCTTCGCTTCGACTCTTCTTGTTCAGTTCTGAGAAACCGCTTCCTCTGAGCTGACTCGTATCCAGTCAAATCAGGTTGCTTCTGATCTGTTTTCTTTTGTTCAGGCTTGTGATTCCCCATTAGCAGGGGGTGCATTCCTCTTCGGCTCATGTGTCTGGTCTGTTTATTGGGAACTCGCGTCGTGGTCTTATTAACCCATTCGCGGCCTTAATTTTGCCGTATCTGAATTGGAATCGCGATGTCTCGGTGGATCGTTGCCATGAAACGTTGATGATCTGAGCACTATTTGATTTAGAAGCGCCTGCAGACCAGGGCTTTGGGCTGAGACTGTCCAGTCTTGTCGCCACCGCTTGCCAACCTTTAGCAGTGGCTTCATCGACCTGGATGCCGTTTGAGAACATCACCGGTGGTAGTCAGTTGACCTTGTTGCTGCTCACAACAACGAAAGTGGGGCATTCACCCGAGGATGCTGCAAAAGGATTTCCTTGCAATGGCTTCTAAGTTTTTCCACGTTCATCACGAGTTCCGTGCTGGTCAAGCTCAGCAGTGGTGGGAGACAGCACAAGCAGCAATGTCACCTGGCGGTGGATGGGATGAGGCAGTTGCCAAAAATCTTGATGCCGGTTTCTACAACCATGCGTTTTGTCCCATTGGGCCAGAGGGTCCTGCCTATTGCATCTGGGAAGTTCGCGAGGGGATAACAGATGTGGAATTCCAAGAGTTCATTGATGGCCCCAATGGCGTGAATTTTGGATTGGCAGCCTTGATGAATATCTGCAGGGAGATCAACACTGAGTTGGCCGGTAACCCCCCTTACCCCAGAAAGTTTTGAATCAACCAACCAATCAGTGAATGGCCTCAATCTCGGCTTCCCCAGTGACGAGGTGACTGTTGCGTCAGCAACACACCTCCCCATTGAGTGGGAGCTGGAGATCCAGTTGCTCAGGACGTTGTGCATCCGTATGGCCAGTTCTGCAAAACGTTTCCAGCGATACCACTGGGACTGAGTGTTAATACTCAGCGCCAGTGCTTGTGATTCATATTTCACGCTCGCCTGTAAGCAATTCACCAGCAGCTCTCGGGAATACCGCCATCATTGTGGAGAATTAAGTTTTGTAATGAACATCAAGCTTCAGGCATTGCTCGATCGCTGCAGCGAAGAGGAGCGAGAGGTTATCGAAAGATGGTTTAAAAATTTTCAAGCGATCGAGCTTTCCAAGCTGAATGGTATTTCAATTGCAAGAGGAGCTTCAACAACATGCCCTCTTTATCAATGATGGCCTTCAGTTAGATTCTATCCCGAGTAAATAGTTTAAAAGTTTTTATCTTTAAATTAAAAATATTCATGCTTGTAGGTATATAAATTTCTCGGCTTCCTTTGCTTTATAGGCTTAATTGTCCTTGTCTTCAAATATTTTTTTGATTAGATTTCTTGCATGGATCCATTGTTCTAGGCAGTAAAGATCAGATTGATTGCCACAAACCTGTAACCAAGCAGCTCTCTCTTTAATAGGAAGTTTACGCAATAAAAAATGAAACTTGATCCGCTCATTATCGATTCTATTTTCTTGATCTTCAATCATTAGTCTTTAAGCAGGAACTTCTTGGCCAGGCCTTAGTCTCATCCAACGACCCAAATCAAGTGCAAAACTTTCGCAGGAACGTACATCCCATTCTACATCAACTGAATCACATAAATCACTAGCTATTGATATTACAATCTTTGGTTTTATTGGATTAAAGTCTGGGTTTAAGCTCAGATGTGCGGCTTGATGCTGCTCTTCGACTGCGTGGTATGCCTTACACCGATCTACCCATCGACAATCAGTACATATGCACACACAATCAACGCAGATAAATTTATCTTAGCCTGTATGTAGGCAGGACCGATCAAAAAATCACTTCATTGGGTTTAATTTGCTGCAATTATCATTGAAAATGGTTTTGTGGTGAGCTGAGGATCGATTTGCATCGTTCAAGTATTCCAATTAGAATGAACTTTGTCATAAAGTCGACGCTGTCGAGTCGTTGTAATCAGAGATTCAAGGCATAATTCATATCCATAGTAAGGATTGATCAATACTTTCCTTGCAGCTTCTACAATCCATTCTATAAAATTAGATTCTCCAACGCTCGGGAGTTTGATTGTTTCGGTATAGTTTTTCCATCGAGATTGCATGAGCTCTGGGATGACTACTTTGTAATCTTTAAGTTGGATTAGAAGAAATTGCTCCAATAACCAGCAATCTTTTAAAACGATATTGTCCTGTCTACTTCTTATCGTTTCGTCCAGTGAAGTGGTGTATCTGATTCGACCTATCTCTTGATCTAAACTGATTTTACTTTCCTCGGTTGATTTGCAATATCCTAGAGTTACAAA
>CAJWLE010000149.1:0-4722 GCA_913042965.1 uncultured Synechococcus sp. | reverse complement strand
ACGTTGAACAGGAACTCCATCACATCCCCCTCTTCAACGACATACTCCTTGCCTTCACTCCTCAGCCAACCTTTCCCTCGCGCCTCAGAGAGAGAACCAGCTTCGAGCAATTTCTCCCAACCGATGGTCTGGGCACGAATGAAGCCGCGCTCGAAATCGGTGTGGATCACTCCGGCGGCCTGCGGAGCCGTCATTCCGGCCTTGAACGTCCACGCCCGGGTTTCCTTTTCACCGCTGGTGAAATAGGTGCGCAGGCCCAGCAATCGATAGGTGGCGCGGATCAAGCTCTGCAACCCCCCTTCACTGACCCCCAGTCCTTCCAAATAAGCAGCCGTCTCCTCATCCCCGAGCTCCACAAGCTCAGCCTCCACCTGCGCTGAAACCCGCACCGTCTCAGCTCCTTCCTTCTCAGCGAGGGTTGTCACCTCCTCGCAGAAGCCGTTGCCATCGGCGAGATCTTCTTCACTCACATTCGTGGCGTAGATGATCGGCTTTGCCGTCAACAAACCCAAGGGTTTGATCAAGCCAGACTCGTCCTCACTGAGTTCAACACTGCGGGCCGCACCACCGTTTTCAAGAACCGCCTGGATCCGCTCGAGAGCGGCATCCTCAACCTGAGCTTCCTTGCTGGTGCGCGTCTGTTTCTTGAGACGCTCCCGTCGCTTCTCAATCTGAGCCAGATCCGCCAGACCAAGCTCGAGGTTGATCACCTCCGCATCACGGGCAGGACCAATGGAGCCGGACACGTGGATGACGTCGTCATCCTCAAAGCAACGGATCACATGGACGATGGCGTCCACTTCACGGATATTGGCCAGGAACTTGTTCCCCAAACCCTCGCCCTGACTGGCCCCCTTAACGAGGCCTGCGATGTCGACGAACTCCATTCGAGTCGGAATCGTGTTCTGACTCTTGCTGAGCTGGGTCAACCGGTCGAGGCGCTCATCGGGAACCGCCACCGTGCCAACGTTCGGCTCAATGGTGCAGAACGGGAAATTGGCAGCCTGGGCCTGGGCATTGGCCACCAAAGCATTGAACAGAGTGGACTTGCCGACATTGGGCAGTCCGACGATTCCGGCTTTAAGCATCGGCGGAATCTACCGACGAGCGGCGAGAATGTTGTGAAGTTTTGTAGGCCCATGCTGCAGACACTGCGACGACCCGTCTCCGATCCGCAGCTGGACGCCGTCGATGGCTCCAACAAGCGGAAGATCCGACCACCCAAACCGATCACAATCGCGGTGGCCAGCCTGTTGCTGGCCGGTGGAGCAGCCCTGCTGCGCTTCGGCCCGTTCACGGCCAACCAACAGGATTTGACGCCCTTTGTCACATCAGCTGAGCGCGGAGTGCTGTCCGGCCTGATCACTGCCAGCGGTGAGCTGCTGGCGGTCCAGAAGGTGAATGTGAGTCCACGCCAGCAGGGCGTCCTCGATCAGCTCCTGGTCGATGAGGGGGATGCGGTGAAGCAGGGCCAACTCCTTGCCTTGATGGACCCCGGTGATCTCGAAGACCGCCTGCAGGAACGGCAGGCCCTCCTGCGCCAGGCGGAGGCGACCTACCGCAGGAGGCAGGATGATTTCGAGCGGCAAAGCCAGCTGTATCAGGCCGGCGTGATCAGCGCCGATGCCTTCAGTGAGGTGGAGAACCAGATGCTCGGCAACCAGGCCGCTGTGATGGCGGCCCGTGAACGCATCGAGCAACTCGAGCACGAACAAAGCGAACAGAAGATCCGCGCTCCGTTTGCCGGCACCATCACGGCGCGTTATGCCGAACCGGGCGCTTTCGTCACGCCAACCACCACGGCATCTGCCACTGCTGGAGCCACCAGCTCTTCGATCGTGGAACTCTCCAGCGGTTTGGAGGTATCGGCTCGGGTGCCCGAAAGCGACATCGGGCGCATCGCCATTGGGCAACCCGCCAGCATCCGCGTGGATGCTTACCCCGATGAACGCTTTGACGCTCGCGTCAGTGAAATTGCCCCGAGAGCCGTCAAACAGGACAACGTCACCTCCTTTGAAGTGAAGCTGGAGCTGATCGACCCTCCGCAGAAGCTGTTGATCGGCATGACCGCCGACATCAACTTCCAGACCGGCCGCAGCAAGCCCCGAACCCTGGTCCCCACGGTCGCGATCGTGACCGAGGACGGTCAACCCGGCGTGTTGTTGGTCGACAGCCAGCAGAAGCCCCTCTTCCAGCCCGTGGAACTGGGCAACAGCAGCGGTGATCAGACTGCGATCCTGAAGGGCCTTGAAGCGGGAACGCGCGTATTCATCGACCTGCCCCCCTGGGCCGATAGCCGCGACTGACCCCGACGCTTTACGCCCCTTCTCCATGCCCGAGGCTGCCACCAAACCTCTGCTGCTGCTGATCGATGGCCATTCATTGGCCTTCCGCAGTTTCTATGCCTTCAGCAAAGGGGGAGAAGGCGGGCTGGCCACCAAGGATGGGCGGCCAACCAGCGTGACCTACGGCTTCCTGAAGGCATTGCTCGACAACGGGAAAAGTCTGAAGCCGCAGGGGGTTGCAATCGCCTTCGACACCGCCGAACCCACCTTTCGCCACAAGGCGGATGCCAACTACAAGGCGCACCGGGATGTGGCACCGGAGGTGTTCTTCCAGGACCTTGAACAACTCCAGCAGATCCTTCGTTCGCAGCTCAACCTCCCCCTGTGCATGGCACCGGGCTTTGAGGCTGACGATGTGCTGGGCACCCTGGCCAACCGTGCCGCCAATGAGGGCTGGGGGGTGCGAATCCTCTCCGGGGATCGCGATCTGTTTCAGCTGGTTGATGACAGCCGCGACATTGCGGTGCTCTACATGGGCGGAGGGCCCTATGCCAGAAATAGCGGTCCAACGCTGATCCGTGAGGAGGGCGTGCTGGGAAAACTCGGCGTGATGCCGGACAAGGTGGTGGACCTGAAAGCCCTCACAGGAGACAGCTCGGACAACATCCCCGGCGTTCGTGGGGTGGGCCCAAAGACGGCGATCAACCTGTTGAAGGAAAACATCGATCTCGATGCCGTTTACGCCACTCTTTTGACTGTGGAAGCAGAAGGCCCCAAGGCCAGCCGTGGAGCTATCAAAGGAGCGCTCAAAGGAAAGCTGCGCAGCGATCGCGACAACGCCTATCTCTCCCGCAAACTGGCCGAAATCCTGGTGGACATCCCTCTTCCGGAGGAACCGTCGCTACCGCTGACGCGTGTTGATTCCGATGGTCTCAGTGCCTGCCTTGAAGACCTGGAACTGAACAGCCTGCTGCGTCAGGTCAGTGGATTTGTCGCAGCCTTTTCAGCCGGGGGGTATGCAGCGAACGTTGAAACAAAACCTGTTCAAACGTCCACAACGACCTCCTCTGATGCGTCACCCACGGCCAAAGAACCAGAGCCGACTGAGCCAACCCTTCCAAAGCTCAAGCCGCAACTGATCCAGGACAAGGCCGCCCTGAGCGCTCTGGTGGAGCGAGTGATGGACTGCCGAGATATTGAGGCACCGGTGGCCCTTGACACCGAAACCACAGATCTCAACCCGTTCAAGGCTGAACTCGTGGGAATCGGACTCTGCTGGGGGGACCGCCTCAATGAGATCGCCTACATCCCACTGGGACACAAAGGCAGTGACGACAGCAGCCCAGAGCAGTTGCCATTGGAGTCGGTGCTCACCGCTCTCGCCCCATGGCTGGCCAGTCGCGATCACCCCAAAACGCTTCAGAACGCCAAGTACGACCGCTTGATCCTGCTGCGTCATGGCGTAGCCCTGGAGGGCGTTGCGATCGACACGCTGCTGGCGGATTACCTGCGGGATGCCGCCGCGAAGCATGGTCTGGAGCTGATGGCGGAGCGGGAGTTCGGTTTCCAGCCCACCTCCTTCACGGAGTTGGTGGGTAAAAAACAAACCTTCGCCGATGTACCGCTGGAGCCCGCCAGCCTCTATTGCGGCATGGACGTGCACGTGACCCGACGGCTGGCCGTGCTGCTGCGCACTCAACTGAAGGCGATGGGTCCACAGCTGCTGCCGCTGCTCGAACAGATCGAGCAGCCATTGGAACCGGTGCTGGCCCAAATGGAAGCCACTGGCATCCGCATCGACGTGCCCTACCTACAAGGTCTCGCAGAGGAAATGGGATCCACGCTGCAGCGGCTGGAACTGGAAGCCAAGGAAGCCGCTGGTGTGGAGTTCAATCTGGCCTCGCCCAAGCAACTGGGAGAACTGCTGTTCGACACCCTGGGGCTGGATCGCAAGAAATCCCGCCGCACCAAAACCGGGTTCAGCACCGACGCCACCGTGCTGGAAAAACTCGGCAACGATCATCCCGTGGTGCCATTGGTGCTGGAGCACCGGGTGCTCAGCAAACTCAAAAGCACCTACGTGGATGCCCTGCCCCAACTGGTCGAAGCTGAAACAGGGCGGGTCCACACCGATTTCAACCAGGCGGTCACGGCAACGGGCCGGCTGAGCAGCAGCAACCCCAACCTGCAGAACATCCCGGTACGAACCGAGTACAGCCGGCGAATCCGCAAGGCCTTCCTGCCTCAGGACGGCTGGACCCTGCTCAGCGCTGACTATTCCCAGATCGAGCTGCGCATCCTCACCCACCTCTCGGGCGAAGAGGTTCTGCAGGAGGCGTATCGCAGTGGCGATGACGTGCACGCGCTCACGGCACGGCTGTTACTGGATAAAGACGACGTCAGCCCGGATGAACGTCGCCTGGGCAAAACGATCAAC
>CAJWLE010000148.1:0-4786 GCA_913042965.1 uncultured Synechococcus sp. | reverse complement strand
TCATGGCTTGCTTTGTCGGGGGCCTGATTGCGCAGCAGTCCACGCAGCACCTGATAAAAGGTTTCTGATGCTCCCCAGTTCTCCTTTTTGCTGTAGGCCGGAAGCTCAAGGCTCACCACGGGGATCGGCAGATCCATCCCCTGGGCCAGGGCTCCCGGCTGGTCCTGGATGAGTTCCGCGGTGCAGCTTTCTCCAACCAGCAGCGCCTCCGGCTGAAACCGGTCCACCGCTTCACGCACATGACGCTTGACCAGTTCGGCGGTGTCGCCTCCCAGGTCCCGCGCCTGGAATGTGGTGTAGGTGACAGGTGGCCGCTTGCCCCGCCGCTCGATCATCGTGAACAGCAGATCGGCGTAGGTGTCTCCCTGGGGAGCATGCAGCACGTAGTGAACCCCCTCCATTGAGGCGGCGATCCGCATGGCGCCCACGTGGGGAGGGCCTTCGTAGGTCCAAAGGGTCAGCTCCATCGGATCAGTTGTGGATGGGGTGTACGGAGCCCGCTGGGTGCAGGGCCGGTTGAATCAATTGGCGTCGTCGAAGCGGCCTGGAAAACAGTTCCGCCAGATCCCCTGCCTGGTCGATGCCATGGATGGGACTGAAGACCAGCTCGATCGACCACTTGGTCGTGATGCCTTCCGCTTCCAGGGGATTGGCCAATCCCATGCCGCAAACCACCAGATCGGGCTGGCTGCTGCGCACGCGATCGAGCTGCTGCTCCACGTGCTGACCTTCCATCACCGCCGTGCCCACCGGCAGGAGGGCCAGTTCCTCACTCATCTGTTCCCGGTTCAGATAGGGCGTGCCCACCTCCACCAGCTCCATGCCGCACTCCCTCTGAAGAAAGCGCGCCAGGGGTAGTTCGAGCTGGGACTCCGGCAACAGAAAAATGCGTTTGCCCGCCAACACCTCGCGGTGGGGTGCCAGAGCCTTGTAAGCGCGTTCCATCAAGGGGGCAAGCACGTCTGCCACGGTGTCGGATGGCACCTGGAAATCGTCTGCGGCAGCGGCCATCCAGGCCCGACTCCCCTCAGCCCCCAGTGGGAAGGGTGCCTTGAGGATTTTTGCACCCCGATCCTTGAGCAGGCGTGCGGTTTCGGTGAGATAAGGCTGCGTCAGCAGAACCGTGGTGCCAGGCCCCAGGGCTGGCAAGTCCGTCGACTGACGCGGCGGCAAGCTGCGCACGCAATGGATTCCGAGTCGACCGAACAGGTGAACCAGACGGTCCTCAACGGCATCGGCAAGGGTCCCGACCAGTAGCAGCTGGCGTTCGTCGCTGGAAGGCAACATGGGCACCAGGGCTGCCAGGGCTCCGTCTTCCCCCTGCGTGAAGGTGGTTTCGATCCCGCTTCCCGAATAATTCACCACCCGCACCTGACCCTGCAATTCCTCATTGAGCCGTTCAGCCGCGCGGGCCAGATCCAGCTTGATCACCTCGCTGGGGCAGGAGCCCACCAGAAACAGGGTTTTGATTTCGGGCCGCCGTTGCAGCAGTTCGCGTGCGACCCGGTCGAGTTCCTCCTGGGCATCGGCCAGGCCGGCGAGATCCCGCTCGTTGAGAATGGCAGTGCCGAAGCGGGGCTCGGCAAAGATCATCACACCGGCAGCGCTCTGGATCAGATGGGCGCAGGTGCGGGAGCCAACGACAAGAAAAAAGGCATCCGGCATGCGGCGATGCAGCCACACGATGGAGGTGAGACCGCAGAACACCTCTCGAGGTCCCGATTCCTTCAGAAGGGTGGGCCCGGCCATCAAGCCTCCGAGGGAAGATCAGGCCCCACCGTGCACAAAATTCAGCTTTGATCGCTGGCTGCGACTGAAACTCTTTGGGATCGGCTGTTGAAGTGTGAGTTCAGAGGCGGCGACGGAACCCGTCATAGCGATCATTCTCATCCCTTCTGCTCAGACGCCAGACATTGCGGCTGACGCGGCGGGCCACCAAGCCTCCCCGTTCCACCTTCTCCGTGCCCGGCCGTGCTCCCAACAGCAGGCTGACTTCAGCGGTGCTCAGAGGTGCTCCGGTTTCGATCGCCAGAGAGGTGAGTTCCAAGCGCTGACGCAGCTGACGCAGACGATCAGCATTGGCGTTCCCCGGGCTTTCCAACCAGGGCAAATCCACCTGGCCGTCCTGAGCCAGGCGCTGCATCAGCCCGAAGCTGACCATTCCCAGGGCCTGATCTGCATTCAGATCGATTGCTTTCACAGCGGATTGATCAGGGATCGCCATGGCCCATCGGTGCGGTTGTGCGGACGGTATCGGCTGCTCTGAGAGACGCAAGACCAAGGCCGAGAACTGTTCATTCGTCGGTTGAGCGAGAAATCGTCCGGTACACTCCCGCCCATGACCCGTTTTGCCGGCCTCGAAGCCCAGGAGCGGCGACGCGGCGGAAGAGCTCTCGTCACCGGCACTGAAGTGACCCCCCAGCAGGGGGGAGCCAGTTGTGTGGTCACCACCGATTCCGAATCACCCCGTCTGCAGCGGCAGAACAGTCATGTTCAGTCGATCGAGCTGAGAACGCATGTTTTCATCGATTCGCTCCAGCCGCAGTTGGCGGCCTACATGGGTTCGGTGAGTCAGGGCTTCCTGCCCATCCCCGGTGATGCCTGTCTCTGGATGGAGGTTTCTCCGGGTATGGCGGTTCACCGGGTCACCGACATTGCCTTGAAGGCCAGCAATGTGCGGCTCGGCCAGATGGTGGTGGAGCGAGCCTTCGGCTCGATGGCGCTGTACCACCGCGACCAGAGCACCGTGCTCCACTCCGGTGATGTGGTGCTGGAGGCCATTGGAAGTTCCATTGATCAGCGCACTCCCGCGGACGTGAGCTGGACGGAAGTGATCCGTGCGATCACCCCCGACCATGCCGTTCTGATCAACCGACTGAATCGCCGTGGTTCGATGATTGAGGCTGGGATGAGCATGTTCATCCTTGAAACCGAACCAGCCGGTTATGTGCTGATTGCGGCCAATGAAGCTGAAAAATCATCCAACATCACGCTCGTTGATGTGAAAGCCGTTGGAGCGTTTGGGCGTCTCACCCTTGCCGGACGCGAAGGGGATGTTGAAGAGGCCGCTGCCGCGGCAATGCGCGCGATCGACAGGATCAACAGCCGCTCCATGTTGCGCTGACTTTTCAGTTCAAACGAAGATGGCGGCGTAGATCATCGGCGAGGGCACGTGCTGCCTTCCCGCGACTGCCCAGGCGGCTCAGTTGAACCGTGTTCATGGCCCCGTAGGTGCAGTTCGCTTCACGAACCCAGAGCAGAGATTCGAAGCCACCACCGGCGTACTCCGGTGCCGTGAGCAACTCCCCCCAGCAAATCCCTTCGGCGGATGCAACGCATTCCCCCTGGGGATTGGAGAGAACCATCGTGCTGCGGAAACAAGCGCTGCGGTAAGGCGTTGGTCCAAGTTCATCGAGAACGCGTTTGATCTTGGCTGGATTCCCATCCGCGTAGCGGGCTGAAAAGAGGCCTGGCGCTCCGTTTAAACCATCCACTTCCAGGCCGGAATCATCAGCCAGGGCCCAGCCATGGGTGCGAAGAGCAGCTGCTGTCGCTTTCAGTTCGGCGTTTTCGAGATAGGTGGTTCCGGTCTCCTCCACATCAAGATCGTTCGGTTGACGTTGAACTTCAACCGAAAGGGGACCGAGCATCGCCTCGATCTCGGCAACCTTGATCGGATTGCCTGTGGCAATGGTCAGGAGTTGCCGCAAGGAACCATCAAGAAGGTTCACCATTGTGGGGCGAAACTCGACGGAAACCTGGCTGATTTTGGGAAGCAGCGGTATGGGTTGAACATTCCACCCCTCGGCAAGGCCTCGGGACCGCTGCATCAAGTGAAGTTATGGGTGAAAAATGCGTTCGGCAACGGGATGTGGGCATGTGCCCACAGGAACAACCACAGCAGACCGGAACAGTCACAGACAGGCTGATAAGCATGGCTTATCAGGTTCACTATGGACAGTGATCCGGAAGTGTGTCCAAATCCCTTGACGGAAGGGGGTTCGGCGGAGCAATGTCCCGAGCGAACATTCCACCCCTTCTACCGGTAGGCAATGGCTAACGAAACCATGGGCATCGCTCTCGGCATGATCGAGACCCGCGGTCTGGTCCCCGCGATTGAGGCAGCTGATGCCATGACCAAGGCTGCTGAAGTGCGCCTGATCGGTCGTGAGTTCGTCGGCGGCGGCTACGTCACCGTTCTGGTGCGCGGTGAGACCGGTGCTGTGAACGCTGCAGTGCGCGCTGGCGCCGATGCTTGCGAGCGTGTTGGTGACGGCCTGGTTGCTGCTCACATCATTGCCCGCCCCCACCGCGAAGTGGAGCCTGCGCTCGGCAATGGCAACTTCCTTGGTCAGAAGGACTGAGATCTTCCGCTGAGCCTCTGATGAGGCACGCGAACGTCTCAACCCCCCTTCACCGACTTAACGGAGTTTTCCCATGAGCAAGAAGTACGACGCTGGGGTCAAGGAGTACAGAGACACTTACTGGACTCCTGATTACGTACCCCTCGACACCGACCTGCTGGCCTGCTTCAAGTGCACCGGCCAGGAAGGTGTACCCAAGGAAGAGGTTGCTGCAGCTGTGGCTGCTGAATCCTCTACAGGTACCTGGTCCACTGTTTGGTCCGAGCTCCTCACCGACCTCGACTTCTACAAAGGCCGCTGCTATCGCATCGAGGACGTCCCTGGTGACAGAGAGTCCTTCTATGCGTTCATCGCCTACCCCCTCGATCTGTTCGAAGAGGGTTCCATCACCAACGTTCTGACCTCACTGGTCGGCAACGTTT
>CAJWLE010000147.1:0-4830 GCA_913042965.1 uncultured Synechococcus sp. | reverse complement strand
GGGAAGCAGAACGGGTGTCTGGGGTGGGATTCGCTGGCTGGCTGTCCAGCTTCGGTCGTGGCGGAAAGCTTGGAGGGAACACCGGCTTGGCCACGGCGATCTCATGGTTCTTTCTCCAGGATCGTCGCCAGGCTCTACCTGGCAAGTCTCTGCTGACAAACGCCCTTAAAGTTCCAGGATCTCTACAACGCAGCGGTGGATCAGCCCCGGGTCACGATCGTGCTGGGCACCCGCCCGGAGGCGATCAAGCTTGCTCCGGTGATCCAGGCATTTCAGGCCTGTGATGCCCTCAACACCCGGGTTGTTCTCACTGGACAGCACCGCGAAATGGTGGCTCAGGTGATGGACCTTTTCGGGCTGAAGGCCGATCAGGATCTCAATCTGATGGCTCCACGCCAGACGCTCACCCATGTGACCTGCGCTGCTCTGCAGGGTCTGCGTGATGACTTTCAGCTTTACCCTCCGCAGCTGGTGCTGGTGCAGGGGGATACGACAACGGCTTTCGCCGCTGGCTTGGCGGCGTTCTATGAACAGATTCCGGTTGGGCATGTGGAGGCCGGTCTGCGAACCGACAACCTTCTGGATCCCTTCCCGGAGGAAGCGAATCGGCGCCTGTTGTCCCAGATCTCCAGCCTCCACTTCGCCCCGACGCAGAAGGCCCAAGCCAATCTCCAGGCTTCCGGTGTGGTCGGGCAGGTGAGTGTGACTGGCAACACAGTCATCGATGCGCTGTTGCTGATGGCGGAAAACTCGTCTGAGATTCAATTCGACGGCATCGACTGGCAGAACCAGAGAGTGATCCTGGCGACGGTGCACCGGCGAGAGAACTGGGGGGATCGATTGCAGGACATCGCCTCCGGCATGCGCCAGCTGCTGGATCGTCATGACGATGTGTCCCTGTTGCTACCGCTGCACCGCAATCCCACGGTGCGTGAGCCTTTGCAGCGTTTGCTGGGTGACCATCCTCGGGTGGCCCTGACGGAACCCCTTGATTACGACCGCTTGGTGGCCGCGATGAAAGGGTGCACCTTGCTGTTGACCGACTCCGGCGGTCTGCAGGAGGAGGCTCCTGCCCTGGGCAAGCCAGTTCTGGTTCTGCGTCGGACCACAGAGAGACCAGAGGCTGTTGATGCCGGAACGGCACGCCTTGTAGGCACGGACCCATCGACCATTGTTGAGGAAGCTTCCAAGCTTCTGGACGACCCCGATGCTTATGAAGCGATGTCGAAAGCGGTCAATCCCTTTGGCGATGGACAGGCGAGTCAGCGAATCCTGCAGCTCTGTCGGGCTCATCTCGGGGTCTGAAGCCCGCTTCAGTGAGGACGGACAGTACCGCTGGTCGTTGACCAGGCGCTGGGGGACCGGTGAAAGGACGCTTTTGTTTGTGGGGCTGAACCCCTCTCGTGCTGATGGCAGTCGTGATGACCCGACGCTGCGGCGTCTTGTCGGTTTTGGCCGGCACTGGGGTTATGACGCCCTGGTGGTGGTCAATCTGTTCGCTCGCATCAGCCCGTCGCCGGCTGCTTTGCTTCGCTGTGCTGACCCCGTGGGTCGATGGGGGGATTCCGTCCTGCTGCAGTGGTGCCACCGCTGGGCCCAGTCGCAGGACTGGGATCTCTGGTGTGGCTGGGGCAATGGTGGTTGCCGCCTGGATCGTCATCAAATCGTTCGCTCCCTCCTGATGCCACAGCTGAGGTTGCGGGCCGATCGATTGGCTCAATGGTCTGGGCCGTTGATGTTGGGGCTCACCGGCTCCGGGCAACCGCGCCACCCCCTCTATGCCTCCAGAGCATTGCGCTTGGTGCCATTCACTTGGGCAGGCCCTCCGGTGATCCGTCATCCTTGTGGCACGTCAAAGCACCATCGCGAGCGCTGATGCCTCGAACTCCACGCCGCTATGCCGTGCATCTTCACCTGGCGGGAGGTCAGTCTGAGCGGGTTTTCTTCCCGCGTCTCGAGCTGTTTCAGGAGTGGTATCAGGGGTTGGTCAACGCCGCTGGTCAAGGGGGTTTCGTCAATGTGCCCATCAGTGATCTTGAAGGTGAATACTTGGTTGTCAGGCCTGAGGCTGTGATCGCCCTTCGAGTGGAACCTCAGTTCTCATCTGCTGATGACGCCTGAGCGGCTGGGTCTCCTGTGGGGAATAACGGTTTTTTCCGGCGCAGCGGCGCGTTTTGTGGCGGCCCTGTCCGGCCTGCCAGGGGTTGTGCTGCTGTTGTTGTCCGGCCTGCTGATCGGGCGATCGGGCCTTGGCCTCGTGGAGCCGCTGGACCTTGGACCGGGCCTTGGCACCGTTGTTGGTCTGTTGGTCAGCCTTGTGCTGTTCGATGGCGGGCTGAATCTGCGGCTTCCCGGCGATACGATCCGCGCCACGGTGCAGCGGATTGCCGTTCTGCGCCTGATGATCTCCTTGGGGGCAGGATTGCTGGCAGCGCATTGGCTGGCTGGTCTCAGCTGGCCGGTTGCTGCAGTGTTCAGTGCCATCGTGCTGGCGACAGGTCCCACGGTGGTGACGCCCCTGGTTCGCCAGATCAAGCTGGCGCCTCCACTGGGGGATGTGCTGGAGGCGGAAGGACTTTTGCTGGAGCCCATCGGAGCGGTGCTTGCTTTGCTGCTTCTGGAGTTGGTCTTGGGCAATCTCCATGGTTGGCGCGAGGTGGCCTTCGGCCTGTTTCAGCGTCTGGGAGGCGGGATTGTGATCGGAGCCAGCGTCGGCTGGTTGCTCTCCGAACTGTTGCGACGACTGAATCCCGACACGGCCTCAGGGTTGCCTTTGCAGCTCAGCCTCGGAATGCTCTTCCTGATGTATGGCGTCAGCGAATGGCTGCTGCCGGAGTCGGCTCTTCCTGCCTCAGTGGCTGCTGGGCTGGTCGTGGGCCGCAGGCCCACTCCCTACAGCGAAGCACTGGACAACCTGATTCAGGAGTTGGCTCAGCTGGCGATCACGATGCTGTTCCCTCTGCTGGCGGCCGATGTGTCCTGGGCTGAACTCAGCCCACTGGGTTGGGGTGGGATCAGCTGCGTTCTCGTGCTGATGGTTGTGGTCCGACCGCTGGCGGTCGGTGTGGCCACGGTGGGTCTCCCCCTTAACTTTCAGCAGAAGCTGTTCCTTGGCTGGTTGGCACCCAGAGGAATCGTGACCGCATCGGTGGCATCTCTCTTCGCCATTCGTCTTGAGCAGGCGGGGATTCTCGGCGCTGGTCGACTTCAGGGTCTCGTCTTCCTGACCATTCTGATGACAGTGGGCTTGCAGGGATTGACGGCGCAACCTCTGGCTCGTTTGCTCAAGCTGGTCGAACCGTCAGAAAGCCCGGAGGATTCGCAATCAGTCGAGGCAGCGACGAAGCCTGGCGAGGTCCTGGCCGATTCGAGCCAGTAATGACCATGTTGTGATCAGATCTGGACCCTGTAATCGGCCAAGCAGAGCAGCTCTGAGGGTTTTCATCACCACTCCCTTCTTCACTCCAGCTGCCTTGGCTGCGTCGGCTAGGAGGATTTTCCCAATCTCAGGATCTTCACCGCTCCAGGGATCAGCTTCGAGTTTTTCCAGCAATTGGGCGATCGCCGTCCGCGCTCCCTCAACCTCCAGCTGCTGACGTCCGTCGTCCTCCATTTCCGGGCAAAGGAAAAACGGCTCAGCCTGCTCGATACCATCCTTCAGCAGGGTGAGGGATGGTCCCAAAAGTCTGCAGAGCTCAAGGGTCCAACCAGGGCTGTCAGGCAGTGCCCAGCCCTGATCTAGCCAGAGGGGTTTGAGCTCCTGCAGCAGCGTTTCAGCAGGGAGGTCATGCAGGACCTGGCTGTTGAGCCAATTGAGCTTGTCCCAGTCGAAGCGCGCCCCAGCTTTGTTGACACGATCGAAGTCAAACACTGCCGCCGCATCGTTCAGCGTGAATCGTTCCTCCATCCCCTCGGGAACGGACCAACCCAACAGCGTCATGTAGTTGGCAATGGCTTCCGCTGTGTAGCCCATTTCGCGGAACTCATTGATGGACGTCACCCCATCCCGCTTGGACAGTTTTCGTCCCTCGGCATTGAGGATCAGAGGTGCATGGGCAAACGTTGGCAGGGGCAAATCCAGAGCTGCGTAAAGCAACAGCTGTTTGGCGGTGTTGGCGATGTGATCTTCACCGCGGATCACATGGGTGATGTTCATGGCGGCGTCATCCACCACCACCACAAGGTTGTAGAGAGGATCTCCGATCTGATCGAACGGTGCCCGACGGGCCACAACCATGTCGCCGCCAAGGTCGGCCCCGCGCCAGCTCATGGGGCCGCGCACGAGGTCTTTCCAGCGGATTTCAGCATCGTCGTCGATACGAAAGCGGATCACCGCTTCGCGTCCTTCCGCCTGGAAGGACGCTTCTTGATCGGGCGTGAGGTTGCGGTGGCGGTTGTCGTAGCGCGGAGCCTGGTTTGCGGACTTCTGGTTCTCGCGCATGGTCTCCAGTTCGCCTTCGCTGGCGTAGCAGCGATAAGCCAGGCCGCGATCGAGAAGCGTTTGGATGGCCTTGCGGTGCTCGGTGATTCGCTCGCTTTGGATCACCGGCTCTTCATCCCAGTCGATGCCAAGCCATTGCAGGCCTTCAAGGATGTTCTGGGTGTATTCCGGCTTCGATCGCTCCTTGTCGGTGTCTTCGATGCGCAGCAGAAAACGGCCGTTCTGGTGGCGGGCAAATAACCAATTGAAAACGGCGGTTCGAGCCGTGCCGATATGAAGCGTTCCCGTGGGGCTGGGGGCCAGACGAACGCGCATCATTGCGACTGAAGTTGTTTGAACGGGACCGACGGGATTCGAACCCGCAACTTCCGCCGTGACAGGGCGGTGCT
>CAJWLE010000146.1:0-4963 GCA_913042965.1 uncultured Synechococcus sp. | reverse complement strand
CCTGTGGGTGCTCACCGCGGGAGATGCGGCTGAGTGCCGCCAACGGTTCCCCCTGGCTGCCGGTCATCAGCAACAACGTCTCACGATCGGAGACGTCATTGATCTGTTTGATCGGTACGAAAAGTTCGTCCGGTGCCCGCATGTAACCGAGCTCACGAGCCTTGGCGATCACATTGAGCATCGAGCGGCCCAGCAGGCCGACCTTGCGGCCGTTCTTGAGGGCCAGCTCAAGAATCATCGAAACCCGATGAATGGAGCTGGCGAAGGTGGTGACGATGACCCGGCCTTCGGCATTGGCGATGTGGCGATCGAGATTGTCGAACACCGAACGCTCAGGCGGACAGAAGCCCGGCACCTCGGCATTGGTCGAGTCGCTGAACAAACACAGGACACCCTTCTGGCCGTAGTGAGCCAGACGGGCCATGTCGAAATGCTCTCCATCAACCGGGGTGTGATCAAATTTGAAATCACCGGTGAAGACCACCGTTCCCACGGGTGTGGTGATGGCCAGCGAGTAGCTGTCAGCCATCGAGTGGGTGTTGCGAATGAATTCAACCGAGAAGTGCTGGCCCACCTTCACCACTTCTCGCGGACTCACGGTCTGCAGCGTTGTTCGCTTGCTGACACCCGCTTCATCCATTTTCCCGGTGAGCAGCGATAAGGCCAACCGAGGGCCATAGATCACGGGAATGTTGAAGTGCTTGAGGTGGTGCGAGATGCCACCGATGTGGTCTTCATGACCATGGGTCACGATCATTCCGCGGATGCGTTTCTGGTTCTCGCGCAGGAATGTCGTATCAGGCAGCACCACATTCACGCCATGCATTCCGTCGCTTGGGAAGGCCAGACCGGCATCCACGAGCATCAGGTCGTCGCCGTACTCGAAAACACAGGTGTTCTTACCGATCTCATGCAGACCCCCCAGAGGAATCACCCTCAGACAAGGGTCCTGAGCCTTCCCGGATTGTGTGTTGTTAACCATGAAAAGAGATTGCGAAAACTTTTTTGCGTGAGCCGTTAAGCCGGACGGTCAGGTCTGACGAAGGGCGGACAGGGTGATGGCGAGGGTTGTTCTCATCGCTTCAGGCAAGGGAGTCAGAGGAAGACGGGGGGGTCCGACGGGCCAGCCGTTCAATTCCAGGGCGGCTTTGACAGGTATCGGATTGGTGGTGGCGAACAAGGCCTTGAACAGTGGAATCAGTGCTTCGTGCTCGGCCAAGGCTGCAGCGCCGTCGCCACTCAGATAGGCCTCGATCATGCTGCGGATCTCAAGTCCAGCCACATGGCTGGCAACGCTCACCACACCAACCGCACCCACGGCGAGCATCGGCAGAGTCAGACCGTCATCTCCGCTGTAGATGGCCAGTCGGGGGCCGCAGGCCAGTCGCAAGGCGGTCACTTCTTCCGTCGTGCCACTGGCAGCCTTGAAGCTCACCACGTTGGGGCAGTCCATCAGCCGCGCCACTGTTTGCGGTTCGATCGCAGAACCCGTGCGCCCCGGAATGTTGTAAATCATCAATGGCAGATCAGGCGCCGCCTCTGCCACGGCGCGGAAGTGTGCCTCGAGCCCGTCCTGGGGGGGCTTGTTGTAGTAGGGCACCACCACCAAAGCTCCGTCAGCACCGGCAGCGGCCGCTTCTCGGGTGGCCTCCACCGCTTCAGCCGTGCTGTTGCTCCCCGTGCCTGCCAGAACCTGGGCGTCGGAGCCCACGGAATCCCGAACCACCTGAAGCAGTTGCAGTTGTTCCTGCCAACTGAGGGTTGGAGATTCACCGGTGGTTCCACTCACCAGCAAACCATCGGACCCCTGATCCACAAGGTGACGAGCCAGGCGTCCTGCCAGGGCGAAATCCACCGCACCACTGGCATCAAAAGGGGTCACCATCGCGGTGACCACACGACCAAAGGGGGTTGGGGAAAGGGTCGCGGCGTTGGTCATGACTTCTGGATCAGTAGTTCTGCGATCTGAACCGCGTTGAGTGCAGCCCCTTTCCGGATCTGATCACCGCAAAGCCACAGTTCCAGGGAATTGGGGTTGCTGATGTCCTGCCGGATACGACCCACCGCCACGGGATCGCGGCCGGTGACATCCGTAGGCATCGGAAAACGATTGGCCGCAGCATCCTCGATCAGCTCAACCCCGGCAGCCTGCGAGAGCAGTTGGCGAGCTTCATCCACTGGAAAAGGCTGCTCGAACTCCACATTCACTGCCTCGGAATGGGCCCTGAGCACCGGTACCCGCACACAGGTGGCCGTAAATCTCAGATCGGGCAGACCCATGATCTTGCGGGTTTCATTGACCATTTTCATCTCCTCCTCGCAATAGCTGTTGTCCTGCAGCGGCGAGTTGTGCAGGAAGAGATTGAAGGCCAGGGAATACGGCAGCACCTCCCCCTGAGGAGTGCCGCCATCCAACACAGTCTGCGACAACGTTTTCAACTCTTCCATGGCACGGGCGCCGGCGCCGCTGGCGGATTGATACGTGCTCACCACCACGCGGCGCATCGGCCGTTGCGCTGCCAGGGGAGCCAAGGCGAGGGTGAGCAGGATCGTGGTGCAGTTGGGATTTGCAATCACACCCTGATGCTCAAGGGCTGCCTCGGGGTTGACCTCCGGAACCACCAAAGGGACACCCTCCTCCATCCGAAAGGCGCTGGAGTTGTCGACCATCACGGCTCCGGCGTTGGTGATCGCATCACGCCAGTGCTTCGATACAGATCCTCCAGCCGAAGCCAACACCAGATCCACACCCTCAAACGAGTGGGCCGTCACTTCTTCGACCGTGAGCGTGAGTCCGTTCCAGCGTTGGGTTTGTCCAGCGGAGCGAGCCGAAGCCAGGAGCTTCAATTCCGCAACCGGAAAATTGCGCTCCTCAAGCAGAACCAACAGTTCCTGCCCAACGGCACCACTGGAACCAAGAACAGCAACGTTGAGAGGACGGTCAGGAAGAGACGAAGTCAAACGATGGGGTGAGAGGACATCAATGCTTCTGGCTGATCGATGTTGTCCATCACATGCAGAGAAGGTGACGAAAGCAACAAAGCTTTGATCACACCTTACCGGGGTGGGTCGAAAAGCAATCGTTTCTTAAAGTGCGCTGCTGCCCTGCCGATTCCCGCAATCCCGCCATGAGCGCTGCTGCCCTGAACGTCACCACCGAATCCCGCCCCGGCAGCCGACTGGCGGTGACGGTGACGCTTCCCGGAGAGCGAACCAAGGCTGGATACGACGACGCCATCACCAAGCTGAGCCGCAGCGTGAATCTCCCCGGCTTCCGCAAGGGCAAGGTGCCTCGCACCGTGGTGGTGCAGCAGATCGGCAGCCTGCGGATCAAGGCAACGGCACTGGAAAATTTGGTGGATGCGGCCTGGCGGGATGCCATCAAGCAGGAATCCCTGGAACCGATCAGTCAGCCCGATCTGACCGATGGCTTCGAAGGATTGCTGGAGAACTTCCAGCCCGGCAGCGACGTGAGCTTCACCCTGGAGGCAGACGTGGCCCCCACACCGACGCTGAAAAGCACCAAGGGGTTAAAGGCCGAATTCGAGACCGTCGCCTACGACGCCTCCCGCGTCGACGCGATGATCGAGGACTCCCGCAAGCAGTTGGCCACGGTTGTTCCCGTGGAGGGCCGTGCTGCAGAGAAGGGCGACATTGCCGTGCTGGGCTTCAAAGGCACCTACACCGATGACGGAAGTGAGATCGATGGCGGCAGCGCTGACTCAATGGATGTGGATCTCGAACACGGCCGGATGATTCCAGGTTTCATCGAGGGGGTGATCGGAATGAAGGCCGGCGAAACCAAAACGGTCGATTGCCAGTTCCCCGACGATTACCCCAAGGAGGACGCCAGGAGCCGCAAGGCTGCCTTCGAGATCGAACTGAAAGATCTCAAGACCCGGGAATTGCCTGAGCTCGATGACGCTTTTGCCAAGCAAGCCAGCGAGCAGGAGACCCTGGCCGATTTACGCAAGGACCTGGAGCAGCGCCTCAAGGACGACGCCGAGCGACGTCAGACCAGCAACCGCCGCGACGCTCTCGTCGCGGCATTGGTGGAGCAGCTCGAGGTGGAGCTTCCCGAGGCACTCATCCAGCAGGAAAGCCGCAATCTGCTTGAACAGACCGCAGCCCAGTTCGCACAGCAGGGGATGGACGTGAAATCCCTGTTCACACCTGATCTGGTCCGCAACCTGATGCAGAACTCCCGCCCGGAAGCAGAGGAGCGCCTGCGTCGCAGCTTCGCCCTCACCGCACTGGCCGAAGCCGAGAGCATCTCGGTGGACGACAAGGCTGTGGACGACAAAGTTGAAGAGGTGAAGAAAGACTTGTCTGCCGACGCCAACATCGATCCGGACCGCCTGCGCCAGGCCGTGATGGATGACCTGATTCAGGACCAGCTGATGGGCTGGCTCGAGGAGAACAGCACGCTCACGGAAAAGGCACCGTCCACGGACGATGCAGCCACCGATGACAACCCTGCTGCCAAGAAAACGCCGGCAAGCAAGACCAAAGCGGCTGCCAAGTCCAAGGCGGACGCCGAGAGCTGAGCAGCGCCCATAGATTGATCCCATTCAGTACGAGATCGAGAGCGTGATAGACGCCCGCAGCCACCACCCGATCCAGAACCGCTGGCGCGCCGAAATGCCGATTTCGGCTCCAGGCCCGCTACCGACGGTGGTGGAACAGTCCGGTCGAGGCGATCGCGCCTTCGATATTTATTCCCGACTTCTGAGAGAGCGCATCATCTTTCTCGGAACCGGCGTTGATGACGCTGTTGCCGATGCCCTTGTGGCCCAGATGCTGTTTCTCGAGGCTGAGGATCCCGAAAAGGACATTCAGATCTACATCAACTCCCCCGGCGGATCCGTCACCGCGGGATTGGCGATCTACGACACCATGCAGCAGGTAGCACCTGATGTGGTGACCATCTGTTACGGATTGGCGGCCAGCATGGGGGCCTTTC
>CAJWLE010000145.1:0-5013 GCA_913042965.1 uncultured Synechococcus sp. | reverse complement strand
GGACAGCTGATTGGGCCGGTTCTCAAGTCGCTCAGCCAGGCCGACCCGCTCCAATGCCGCTGCCGCTCTCTCCTTTCGCTCCTCCGGCGGTACCCCGGCGTAGACCATTGGCAACATCACGTTGTCCATGGCTGTGGCATTGGGCAGGAGGTGAAATTGCTGGAACACAAACCCAAGCGAGCGGTTGCGAACATCCGCAAGGGCGTCGTCATCCAGTTTCTCAACGGCTGTGCCGTTAAGCCGATAGGTGCCAAGGCTTGGACGGTCGAGGCAACCAAGAATGTTCATCGCGGTGCTCTTCCCCGAGCCACTGGCTCCCATCACCGCCAGATAATCTCCGCGGCTCACCGTTAGATCCAGCTGGTCGAGAGCTTTGACACGCAGATCTCCCTGCCCGTAGATCTTGCTGACCCCGATCAGCTCAGCAACCGGGGCATTTGTTGGTTCAGCCAAGGCCACGCTGTGAGGCTGCTGCAATCGCTTCCTGAAGCAGAGGGCTGGTGTTGACCGCAGTGTTGGCCCACTGGAACAGCGGATTGGAAAGAATGCCTCCGACAGCTGTCACAGCGACACAACCGATCAGAGCGACCCTCAGAGGTTGCATTCCCATCAGC
Source organism: uncultured Synechococcus sp. (assembly GCA_913042965.1). GTDB lineage: Bacteria > Cyanobacteriota > Cyanobacteriia > PCC-6307 > Cyanobiaceae > Parasynechococcus. Next base: position 4,399 of record CAJWLE010000145.1, on the reverse strand, counting down.
GACCAGCGCACCTCGGGGTAAGCCTTGACGATGTCGGATGCTTCCTGAGGTTCCTTCACCACCATCATCTTGATCACAGAGATGTAGTAGTAAATCGAGACCACTGAGGTGATTAAACCAACGATGACCAAGAGGTATTGCTGATCGGCCCATCCTGCGAAGAAGAGATAGATCTTGCCGAAGAAGCCCAGCATCGGAGGAATTCCTCCAAGGGACAACAGGCAGAGGCTGAGCCCGAGAGTGATTAGGGGATCTTTCTGATACAGCCCGGCGTAATCGGAAATTCGATCACTGCCGGTACGAATCGAGAACAGGATGATGCAGGCAAACGCCCCCAAATTCATGAAGAGGTAGGCAGCCATGTAAAGGACCATGGCTGCAAAGCCATCCTCGGTGCCGCAGACCAATCCGATCATCACGAAACCGGCCTGACCGATGGAGCTGTAAGCCAGCATCCGTTTCATCGATGTCTGGGCCAGAGCCACCACATTCCCGAGGGTCATGCTCAACACCGCCAGAACGGTGAAAAGAAGCTTCCACTGGCCATCGAAGGCACCGAAGCAACCCACCAGAATTCGAAGGGCGAGTGCAAAACCTGCGGCTTTCGAACCCACCGAAAGGAAGGCAACAACCGGCGTTGGAGATCCTTCGTAAACGTCCGGAGTCCACTGGTGAAAGGGAACTGCTGCGATCTTGAAGGCCACGGTTGCCAGCACGAACACCAGTGCCAAAGCCGCGATTGGGGTGGTGCTGGTCTGTAATGCGACTCCGATGGTCTCCAGGCTGGTACTTCCACTCAAGCCGTAGAGCAGGGACGCTCCGTACAAAAAGACGGCTGCCGCTGCTGAACCAACGAGCAGATACTTCAGAGCTGCTTCGGAGCTTCGGGCGTCGCGCTTCATGTAGCCCGACAGCAAATAGCTCGCCACCGAGAGTGTTTCCAGCGAAATGAACACGCTCACGAGGTCTGTGGCGCCGCAAAGCAACATGGCGCCAAGGGTTGCAGCCAGAAGGATGGCTGCGTATTCACCGACGGGTGTTCCGCTCTGCTCGGCGTATCGCCAACTGATCAGCAACGACAGCAGCGTCGAAAGAGCGATCACGGAACGGAAGGCAATCGCCAGGTTGTCCGCCAGGAAAGCCCCAAGGAAAGAGGGCTCCAGGGGCCCATTCCACTGGAGAGCCAGAAGGACCAATGCCCCGCCCAGCCCGAGATAACAGATCGGTGGAACCCAGCGGGCTGCCACCTCTTCTCCGGCGAGGTCCACCAAGAGCGTGGCGATCATCGCCAGCAATACAGCTCCTTCCGGCAGAACCGCTGTGGCGTTCAGGGACAGGTTGAGCAGCTCACCTGGAGCGGCCATGGCCTGGGTCGCGAGAACGAGAGCACCCATCTCGGGCATGGCGGCCAGAATCCATTGCGATCAGACGACTGTAACGGCGCTACCCAATCCCTATTGGGATGCAGGTTGCTTGGCGGTGCGATAAAGAAGGTGAACGGTTCATGGCCTGCCTGTGGCGCACACCCTCGTCATCGTTGAAAGCCCCACGAAGGCCCGCACCATTCGCGGCTTTCTGCCAAAGGATTTCAAGGTCGAGGCGTCCATGGGCCACGTACGCGACCTGCCCAACAACGCCAGCGAGATTCCTGCTTCGGCCAAAGGCCAGAAATGGGCCAATCTCGGTGTCAACACCGAATCCAACTTCGAGCCCCTGTATGTGGTGCCGAAGGACAAGAAAAAGACGGTGCGCGAGCTCAAGGATGCGCTGAAAGGTGCTGAACAGCTGCTGCTGGCAACGGACGAAGACCGCGAGGGAGAAAGCATCAGCTGGCATCTGCTTCAACTGTTGGCACCCAAGGTGCCGGTGAAGCGAATGGTGTTTCACGAGATCACCAAGGAAGCCATCGGCAAGGCTCTGGATCAAACCCGTGACCTCGACATGGAACTCGTCCATGCCCAGGAAACAAGGCGGATTCTTGATCGTCTGGTCGGATACACCCTGTCGCCACTGCTCTGGAAAAAAGTGGCCTGGGGGTTGTCGGCAGGTCGTGTGCAGTCGGTTGCTGTCCGCCTGCTGGTGCTGCGAGAGCGGGCCAGGCGTGCGTTTCGAAGTGGCAGTTATTGGGATCTCAAGGCTCAGCTCGATCAGGCGGGCCATGCATTCGACGCCAAACTCACCCATGTCGCTGGCAAGCGCATCGCCAGCGGCAACGATTTTGACGAGAGCACCGGTGGTCTCAAAGCCGGCAGTGATGTGCGCCTGCTCAGCGAAGAGGACGCTCGGACCTTGGCGCAGAAGGTGCAGTCCTCGGCCTGGTCTGTGGATGCGGTGGAGGAAAAACCAACGGTTCGCAAACCTGTTCCCCCTTTCACCACCAGCACTTTGCAGCAGGAGGCCAATCGCAAGTTGCGGCTCTCGGCTCGGGAAACCATGCGCTGCGCGCAGGGTTTGTACGAGAGGGGGTTCATCACTTACATGCGAACCGACTCCGTGCACCTGTCCGATCAGGCGATCAGCGCATCCCGAAGCTGTGTTGAGGCCCTGTACGGCAAGGAGTACCTGAGCAAAGGTCCGCGTCAGTTCAGTACCAAGGCACGCAACGCCCAGGAGGCTCATGAGGCCATCCGTCCTGCCGGTGAAAGCTTCAGGACCCCTGGGGACACAGGCTTGGACGGCAGGGATCTGGCGGTTTACGAGCTGATCTGGAAGCGAACGGTGGCCAGCCAGATGGCTGAAGCACGGCTCACGATGCTGTCCGTTGATCTCAGTTCCGGTGAGGCCAGATTCCGATCCAGCGGCAAGCGCATCGACTTTCCCGGCTTCTTCCGGGCTTATGTGGAAGGAAGTGACGATCCCGACGCTGCGCTGGAGGGGCAGGAGGTTCTGCTGCCTTCTCTTGCAGTCGGTGATTCGCCGAAACCAAAACAGGTGGAGCCCCTGGGTCACCAAACCCAACCACCCGCCCGCTTCAGTGAGGCATCGCTGGTGAAGATGCTCGAGAAGGAAGGGATCGGTCGTCCTTCCACCTATGCCTCGATCATTGGCACGATTGTGGATCGTGGTTATTCGACGCTCCAGGGGAACGCCCTCACCCCCAGCTTCACCGCCTTCGCTGTTACGGCCCTGCTCGAGGAGCATTTCCCCGAACTTGTGGACACGAGCTTCACCGCTCGGATGGAAAACACCCTCGATGAGATCTCCCACGGGCAGGTGGAATGGCTCCCCTATCTCGAGGGATTCTTCAAGGGGGATCAGGGTTTGGAGACCCAGGTTCAACAGCGGGAGGGTGATATTGACCCGGGGGCTTCACGCACCGTGGACCTGGAGGGGTTGTCTTGCGTTGTGCGCATCGGCCGCTTCGGTGCCTATCTGGAGTCGAAGCGTGTCAGCGACGACGGCGAGGAGGAGTTGATCAAAGCCACCCTTCCTCGGGAGATCACACCAGCGGATCTGGATGAGGAGCAAGCGGAGCTCATTCTCAAGCAGAAGGCTGATGGCCCCGAGGCGCTTGGAGAGGATCCGGAAACCGGAGACCTCGTCTACATGCTGTTTGGTCAGTACGGGCCATACGTTCAGCGTGGCCAGGTCAGTGATGAGAACCCGAAACCCAAGCGGGCCTCCTTGCCCAAGGGCCAGAAGCCGGAGGATCTGACCCTTGAAGATGCTCTTGGCCTGTTGCGTTTGCCGCGGTTGCTGGGTGAGCATCCCGATGGGGGCCGTGTGCAGGCCGGTCTCGGTCGTTTCGGGCCTTATGTGGTGTGGGACAAGGCCAAGGGAGAGAAGGATTACCGCTCCCTCAAGGGTGAAGACGATGTCCTGGCAGTGGGCTTGAGCCGAGCCCTCGAGTTGCTGGCCATGCCCAAACGCGGCCGAGGTGGGCGCACAGCGCTCAAGGATCTCGGCAAACCCGAGGGCAGTGAAGAAACCATTCAGGTGTATGACGGCCCCTATGGCCTTTATGTCAAGCAGGGCAAGGTCAACGCTTCCCTGCCGGAAGGTAAGAAGGCCGATGAGGTGACGCTCGAGGAGGCGGTGGAACTTCTTGCTGCCAAGGCTTCTGCCAAAAAGAGCAGTCGCAAGTCCGCCGCGAAGAAACCAGCAGCCAAAAAGCCAGCAGCCAAAAAGCCAGCAGCCAAGAAGCCCCCTGCCACCACCAAAACAGGACGGCTTCGGGCGAGTGCCGTGCGGGTCATCAAACCCGCTGACCGCTGATGCGTTGCTGGGTGTGGCTGCTGCCCCTCGTTCTTTTGCAGGCTTGCGCGGGGACCCCTCTGGCGGAGCAGCTTGAGCAGAGTTTCACCACGCTGGATGGTGAGCCTCAGCCGGAGTCCAGCCCCTCCTCTTCCACCCAACCAGACACGGCTGTTCCAACGATCCAGGCGGCTCCGGTAGCTGA
>CAJWLE010000144.1:0-5038 GCA_913042965.1 uncultured Synechococcus sp. | reverse complement strand
TCTCGTACCAGTCACCGTCCTCGTCTTTCCAGGCTGCAACCTTGCCACCGAGCACATCGCGAGCCTCCACCACCACTGGCGTATGGCCAGCATCGGCGAGATATTTGGCGCAGGACAAACCCGCAAGACCGGCTCCGGCGATAGCAACCCGCATGCGGCTGTCTCAAGACTGAAACCAACCTTAAAAGAGCTGGTTCCCCTTCTGCTTCTTAAAGTCTCTGCACACCTTCCCGTGTGACATGGCCGAGACCCTGCTGAAGTGCACAACACGCCATGTACGCCTGTTCACAGCCCGGGTGGTGAACGAGGATCTGGTGGCATCGGATGACCAGCTGACTCTTGATCTGGATCCAGATAACGAGTTCCTCTGGAGCGACGCCACCATCAGCAAGGTGCAGCAGCAGTTCAAAACCCTTGTTGAGGCAGCCGGGACCGGTGAACTAAGCGATTACTCCCTGCGCCGAATCGGCACGGATCTGGAGGGTTTCATCCGTCAGCTGCTCCAAGCCGGGGAGCTGAGCTACAACCCCGACGGGCGCGTTCAGAACTTCTCGATGGGTCTCCCCCGAACTCCTGAACTGCTGTGACTCCACCCCGCTACGACCAAGATCCCCGTCGAGGCGATGCACGGCGCGGTGACCCCCGCGACAGCCGCTACGACCGACGCGGAGGCTCAGAGCGGGATTACGGACGCGGCTATCCCCCATCCCAGCCAGGTCAACAGGAGGGGTTCAAATTCAGCACCCTCACCGTGGCTGTCCTGGCTGGAGTGCTTGTCGTGGGCATTGGAATCGGCAGCGCCGTCACCAGCACGACGCAGGGCGATCAGGGCAACATCGCCAGCTCCCAGCAGCTGGACATGGCCGTTCCAGACCCTGAATTCTGTCGCCAGTGGGGAGCCAGTGCCTTTGTGATGGACATTGAGATGTACACGACCCTCAATCCCTCAAGCAGCTTCGTCACCCAACCCACGCTGCAGCCTGGTTGCGTCATTCGAAGGGAAAACTGGTCTGTGTTGCGCAAAGAAGGTGCCATCACAGCTGAACAGGAGCGGGAGTGCAAACAACGCATGAACACCTTCGCCTACATCGGATCCGTCCGCGACAAACCAGTCGTGCGCTGCGTTTACCAGACCGACATCAGCCAAAATCGCTTCCTGACCCGTGGCGTTGCTGGTGCTGAAGAATCCATCGGCAACACCGAAGCGGATCAGTTCTGATCCCCAGCTGATTGGTTCTGACGCAGGGGGCTGTCGGCACTCGCGAAAACCGGCAGCACATCCAGCCGGAACGCCGCTGAAGCCCTCGAGGAATATCGCGCTGGGTGCGTGATCAGCTTCAGTTGACGCCGCACTTGCAGATCCACAACTGGCGGTCGATGAATGGTGCCGGCCGCTAGTTCCCGCTCGATTGACACCACCGGAACAAACGCAGCGCCCAAACCAGCCTGCACGGCATTTTTGATCGCCTCCAGGGAATTGAGCTCCATCTCAATGCGTAACCGATGCACATCGAGACCGGATCGCGCCAGCAATTGGTCCACCATCTTTCGCGTGGTGGATTGGGTGTCGAGGCAGACGAAACCCAGCCTGTAAAGGTCCTCCTTGGTGAGCTCAGGAAGACGAGCCAAAGGATGCTTCACCGGCAGCACCAGAGCCAGTTCATCGCTCGCGTAAGGCACCACCTGCAGAAGTTCCTTCAGCTCCAGGGGCAGTTCACCCCCGATGATCGCCAGATCGATCTGCCCATTGGCAACGCTCCAGCCGGTGCGGCGGGTGCTGTGGACCTGGAGCTGTACAGCAACATCCGGATATTTCTGACGAAAAAGCCCGATCATCCGAGGCATCAGATAGGTGCCCGTGGTCTGGCTGGCTCCCACGATCAGAGATCCTCCCTTGAGGTTGTGGAGGTCATCCAGAGCCCGACATGCTTCATGGCACTGGCTGAGGATCCTGTCGCAGTAGCTGAGCAACAGGTGACCCGCCTCAGTCAGCTGAGCCTTGCGCCCTCCCCGATCAAACAGAGACACCTCCAACTGCTTCTCGAGGTTCTGAATCTGCAGGCTGACCGCAGGCTGGGTCACGTACAGGCTGTCGGCCGCTTTCTTGAAGCTCCCCTCACTGACAATCGCTCGCAGAATCCGGAGCTGATCAAGGGTGAACGGCAGATCAGCCACCGCAGCGTTGCCGGCGTAGGCCTCAAAATCTAGATCTGCAGAGACCAAGCGCCAGAATCACGGCCTTGTCTCAACCCGTTGATGGTCGCAACCCACCACAGCAGCCTGGTGATGCTGGTGCTGCTGGTGCTGTTCGCCGTGGTCCATAGCGGTGGCGCTGCATTGCGCAGCCGGGCTGAAGACGTGATCGGAGCCCGGGCTTGGCGGGTTGTGTTCGCTTCCGCGAGTATCCCTTCTGCAGTGGTGGTGATCGGCTGGTTTCTCGCCCACCGTTACGACGGATTGCGCCTCTGGAATCTGCAGGGGGTGCCGGGGGTGATTCCACTGATGTGGATTGGAACCGCCGTCAGCTTTCTGTTCCTCTATCCGGCCACCTACAACCTGCTGGAGATTCCAGCGGTGCTGAAGCCCCAGGTTCGTCTGTACGCCACGGGGATCATCCGGATCTCACGACACCCGCAGGCGGTGGGTCAGATCCTCTGGTGCTTCACCCACGCTGTCTGGATCGGCAGCAGCTTCATGGTGGTCACCTGCATCGGCCTGATCGGCCACCATCTCTTCGCTGTCTGGCACGGCGACCGCAGGCTTCGCGTCCGCTTCGGGGCTGCCTTTGAAGATCTCAAAGCAAACACATCGATCGTTCCGTTTCTGGCTGTGATCGATGGCCGACAAAAACTGGACTGGCGCGAATTCCTGCGCCCGGCACAGCTCGGCATCTGCATCGCCGTTGGAGTGTTTTGGTGGGCGCACAGGTACATCCCCACAGCCGCGCAGGCCATGCGCAATTCCGCACTCGAAGGACTCCTGGGCTGAGCTGCTTACACTCCGAACATCTGATGAATACGGATGCCTTCGGCCGCGGAACTCGCCTGGTTGATCCCGGTTTTGCCTTTGTTCGGCGCAGTGATCACCGGCTTGGGGCTGATCAGCTTCAACCGAACGATCAACCGTCTGCGTAAGCCGGTTGCTCTGCTGTTGATCAGCTGCGTCGGTGCAGCAGCTGTTCTGAGCTACGCAATTCTGGCAAGCCAGCTGGCGGGGTCACCGCCGGTTGAGCATCTGTTCATTTGGGCCAGCGCCGGAAGTTTCAGCCTTCCCATGGGCTACGTGGTGGATCCGCTGGCAGCCGTGATGCTGTCGCTGGTGACCACTGTCGCCGTCCTGGTGATGGTCTACTCGCACGGTTATATGGCCCACGACAAGGGCTACGTGCGCTTTTTCACTTATCTGGCACTCTTCAGCAGCTCAATGCTGGGGCTAATCATCAGTCCCAACCTCCTGGAGATTTACGTGTTCTGGGAGCTGGTGGGCATGTGCTCATACCTCCTCGTTGGCTTCTGGTACGACCGCGACGGTGCTGCTCATGCAGCGCAAAAAGCATTTGTGGTGAACAGGGTTGGAGACTTCGGCCTTCTGCTCGGAATACTTGGCTTGTTTTGGGCCACAGGAAGTTTCGATTTCCAGGGAATCGCTGATGGGCTTCAGCTGGGATTGAGCAATGGCAGCGTTGCACCATGGGCGGCTCTGCTGCTGTGCCTGCTGGTGTTCATGGGGCCCATGGCTAAATCCGCCCAGTTCCCGCTGCATGTCTGGTTGCCGGACGCCATGGAGGGGCCGACTCCTATTTCCGCACTCATCCACGCCGCAACCATGGTTGCTGCCGGAGTGTTCCTGGTGGCAAGGCTTGATCCTCTCTATTCCCAGTTTCCGGTTGTGCAAACCGTGATTGCTGTCGTCGGCACGATCACCTGCTTCCTGGGTGCGTCGATCGCTCTCACCCAGATGGACCTCAAGAAAGGACTGGCCTACAGCACGGTGTCCCAGCTGGGCTACATGATGCTGGCGATGGGCTGTGGCGCCCCGGTTGCCGGCATTTTCCACCTTGTGACGCATGCCTTTTTCAAGGCAATGCTCTTCCTCGGGTCCGGCTCAGTGATCCACGCCATGGAAGAGGTGGTGGGTCACGAACCGATCCTGGCCCAGGACATGCGCCTCATGGGAGGCCTCAGGAAAAAGATGCCTGTAACGGCGATCACCTTCTTCATCGGCTGCATCGCCATCAGTGGCATCCCCCCTCTGGCAGGGTTCTGGAGCAAGGACGAAATCCTTGGCCAAGCCTTCAACAGTTACCCCTTGCTGTGGGCGGTGGGATTCCTGACAGCTGGAATGACGGCCTTCTACATGTTCCGCCTGTACTTCCTCACGTTTGAAGGGGATTTCCGCGGCAACGATGCAGCAATGCAGGCCCAGCTGCTCACAGCGGCAGGCAAAGACCCCGCTGAACACCATGCCCATGGCGGCAGCGTGCATGAATCGGCCTGGCCCATGTCAGCCCCTCTGGCCATCCTTGCCGTGCCATCTGTACTGGTTGGCCTGCTGGGCACGCCATGGAACAGCCGCTTCGCCGGTCTGCTGAATCCGGAAGAGGCCATCGAAATGGCCGAGCACTTCAGCTGGGGGGAGTTCCTGCCCCTCGCTGGAGCATCCGTGGCGATCTCTACAGCAGGCATCACGCTGGCGGTTCTGGCCTATGCCCTTCGACGCCTTGACCTCGGCCAGCTGGTGGCCGGCAGATTCCCTGCCATCAATGCTTTTCTGGCCAACAAGTGGTATCTCGATGGCCTCAACGAAAAACTGTTCGTTCGCGGCAGCCGCAAACTTGCGCGTGAGGTGCTCGAGGTGGACGCAAAGGTTGTTGATGGTGTGGTGAACCTCACTGGCCTGCTCACTTTGGGCAGTGGAGAGGGTCTGAAATATCTGGAGACCGGACGGGCTCAGTTCTACGCGCTCATCGTGTTTGCCGGCGTGATCGGCTTGGTGATTCTCTTCGGTGTAATCGGCGGTCCGATCGCCTGATCGATCA
>CAJWLE010000143.1:0-5089 GCA_913042965.1 uncultured Synechococcus sp. | reverse complement strand
AGGATCAGAACGTCGGTGTTATCGGCGATTTCGCTTGCCAGCGCACTGAACTGGCCCCAGGGGCGTTTGTGAATCGGGGTTCGTCGATCCGTCCGTCGAATTTCCAGGCGCTGCCGGCGAGACAGGGCTCGGTTGGTGATCTGCAACAGATGCAGTTCCGTCTCAGCTCCTTGTTTCCTGCAGGCCGCCAGCATGGTCATGGCCGTCTTCCCGAACGAATCGAAACAGGCGACGGCGACCACCTTGCGGCCGTTCAGGCGCTGGTCAACGGAAAGCGCCATCGAATCGGGCGGAGATGCCGCAAATTAACCGGGAGCCGCAGTCAGCATGTTGCGGCAGAGCTCGAGATCATCCGGGGTGTCGATTTCCGGGCCTGAGTCATCGATCACCACCGGTTGCCATGGGATACAGAAACGGCTGCCACTGGTTCGAAAAGCGGCTGTCGTCATGGCGTAGATGGCGCCCGTTTCCAGGAAGGCCGGTTCAAGATCCTGTCGGCGTCGCCGTGGCTGATGCGGGTCATGGTTGATGCCCTCACCGTCTGCCCGCCAGAGGAACCCATGCCAGGGGGCAACGGCAAAGCTGCTGTTGATGCCAGGGGTGTCCAGGGCCGCCAGAACACGGTCGATCTGGGCGCCATGGGTGAAGGGAGAGGTGCATTGCAGAAACACCAGCTGTTCCGGTAGCGATCTCTGTTGCTCGAGGGTGTCCAGGGCGTGGAGCAGCGCGGATTCCGAACTGGCCGTGTCGCCGGCAATGGCAGTCGGCCTTCGCACTACCTCCGCTCCGTATTCCTTCGCCGCAGTGGCAATCGCGTCATCGTCGGTGCTCACCACCACCCGTCCCACGCGTGTGCTCGCCTTGGCTGCGGCAACGGTTCGGCCGATCAGAGGCACTCCGCCCACGCTTTGAAGATTTTTCCCTGGGATTCCCTTGGAGCCCCCACGGGCCGGAATCAGCGCCAGAGCTCCAGAGAAGGGATCCATCGGTGAGGATTCACTGCAATCTTTCCTACCCGATGAATCAGCGCTTCGGTGTTCCGGAGACCGGCTTGCTGGCCCACCGCACCGTGTCGGCGCTGCTGGCTCCCGCTGAGCTGCTGCCTGGCCGGCGCCGTGATGTGGATGCGCTGCTGGCCTGGGGCCGTCGACCCAGCGCACGGAGGGTGGAGCGGTTGGCTCAGCGCTGGACGTTGCCGGTCTGGCATCTCGAAGACGGTCTGCTGCGCTCCCTCGGCAAAGGGCAAGATCACCCGCCGCTGGCGCTTTTTTTGGACGACCTGGGGGTTCATTTCGATGCCACCCAGCCGAGTCGGCTGGAGCAGCGCATCGCCGACCCCCTAGGGCCAGAGCAGGCGAAGCGAGCCCGCCTGCTGCAGGGGCTTTGGTGCGATCAGCGCTTGAGCAAACTCAACCCAGCCCAGGAGTCGCCGCCGCCCAACGTGCCCTTCGTTCTTGTGGTTGATCAGTCTGCTGGTGACTGTTCCATTGCCCTAGGGCTGGCGGGACCAAGCTGTTTCCAGCAGATGCTGCGCGAAGCACTCAGGGATCATCCGGACTGCACCGTGGTGGTGAAGGTGCACCCTGATGTGATCCGGGGCCGGGCGCGCGGTCATTTCCGACGTCGCGACCTGCAGCATCCCCGCATTCACCTTTGCGCGGATGGACTGCATCCCGCTGCACTGTTGGAGCAGGCCAGGGCCGTGTATGTGGTGACCTCGCAGATGGGGTTTGAGGCTTTGTTGTGGGGCAAACCCGTTCATTGCTTTGGCATGCCTTTTTATGCCGGGTGGGGGTTGACCAGGGATCGGCTTCAGGCACCGGCTCGCCGCAGGGCGGGCATTGCCCTCGAAGCCTTGGTGCACGCAGCTTTGGTGGCAGGAACCCGTTGCGTTGACCCGCATCGGCATCGCCGTTGCTCGATCGAAGAGCTGATGCAGGCGATCGGTTTGCAAAGGCAGCTGCAACGCTCGACGCCAGCGCGGGTGGAGGCGTTTGGTTTCACTCCCTGGAAGCAGAAAAGCCTGCGTCGTTTTCTGGCCGGTGGTGATGTGCGGTGTCGCTGGGCACTGTCTTTGCCGGGCCGGCGAGCTGAAGCGATCGCTGTTTGGGGCCGTCGGGCTCGGCCGCGGCTGCTGCTGAAGGCCAAGCAACGGCAACTGCCGGTGTTGCGGGTTGAGGACGGCTTCCTGCGCTCGGTTGGGCTGGGCGCTGATCTGATCGATCCGATCTCGTGGGTGGTGGACCGCACGGGGATGTATTACGACGCCACGGCCCCCAGTGATCTGGAAACGTTGTTGGCGCAATCGCATTGCAGCGACGCGCAGTTGCAGCGTGCTGCTGCGCTGCGGCAACGCTTGGTGAGCGAGGCGCTCACCAAATACAACCTGTGTGGACCGTCTTGGCAGCGGCCTGCATCAGCCGGCCGCGTGGTGTTGGTGGTGGGCCAGGTGGAGACGGATGCTTCGATCCGGTTCGGTGCGCCTGGGTTGAAGAGCAACATGGCGCTGTTAAAGGCCGTTCGCAGGGCGGAGCCGGACGCTTTCCTCGTCTACAAACCCCATCCCGATGTGGTGGCCGGGCTTTGTCGTTCCGGTGCGGGTGAGCAGCAGGCGGATGCGTTCTGCGATCAGGTGATCACGGAGGGTTCCATCTCGGCGTTGTTCGCCCAGGTGGATGCTCTGCATGTGCTCACATCGTTGGCGGGGTTTGAAGCGTTGTTGCGGCGGGTGGAGGTGCACTGCTGGGGGCTTCCGTTTTATGCAGGCTGGGGCCTCACCCAAGACCGGCACCGTTGTTCGCGCCGGGGTCGGGCGTTGTCACTCGATGGGCTGGTGCATGGGGCTCTGATCGATTACCCGCGCTATGTCAGCCGCCACAGCGGTTGGTTCATCACGCCTGAGCAGGCCATCGATGACCTTCTGGCCTGGCGTCAGGGCCCCACCACCCGACGCAGTCTGGTTCAGGCGCTGTTCCGCCATTGGGGCCGGCTGCGACACCGCTAGGGCGTGCCAGGATCAACTCAGTGCTGATCAGCGATTTGGGCAGGGGACGGGCGCCGGCGCTGGTACAAGTGCGCATTGAGGGACCAGTCCTGCTGCTGATGGGACCCATCGGGCTGTTTTTTGCCCGTTTCAGCCGTTATCTGCAGGGCTGCGGAATCCCCGTCACCAAGGTGAGTTTCCCGTTGCGGGAATTTGGCTTCGCGTCAGAGATCTGTGTGCCGTTCCAACAGCCGATGCAGGACTGGCGACCGTTTCTTCGCCAATTGCTGCAGGAGCGCGGCATTCGGCACATCTTTATGTACGGGGATTTCATCATTCCCCACCGAATCGCGATCGAAGAGGCCCAAGCCCTCGGCATCGAGGCCTGGGTGTTCGAACTGGGGTATCTGCGCCCGAATTACGTCACCCTCGAGCGGGATCGGGTGAATGCCCGCTCCAATCTCAATCAGCCTGCGGAGTTCTACCGCGCACTGCCGGCCATTGATCAGCTTCCGCCCTCAATCGTGCTTGATCCAGGCTGGCGTTGGCGCAAAGCCTGGAAGGCACCCACCTTTATTCAGCACGCCTTCACCCGCTATCCGATCATCGAAGGGGAGCACAAGCTGCAGCCCACCCCGCGCTTTCTCTGGTGTCAGCTTCGGGGCAGTTGGCGTTACTGGCTGTACCGCTGGCAGGAGCGGGCGCTCAAACGTCGGCTGCTGGAGCATCTGTCGTTTTTCCTGGCGGTGCTTCAGGTTTCAAGCGATTCCCAGATTCAACTGGGATCGCCCTATCGCGGCATGCATGACTTCATTGAAGACGTGATTTGTTCCTTTGCCGCCCACGCTCATGGCTCAGACCATCTGGCGTTCAAGCACCATCCCCGTGATCGTGGGTACAACCATTACGGCCGGTTGATTTCGCTGCTGGCGGATCGCTATGGCGTTCATGGCCGTGTGCATTACATCCACGACGGCCCGCTGAGCCGCTTTCTGCGCACCTGTCGTGGGGTGATCACCGTGAACAGCACGGTGGGACTGCAGGCTCTGTTCCACGCTGTGCCCACCAAAACCATGGGCAACACCTTTTACAACCTGGAGGGTCTGACAGATCAGAAGCCCTTGGATGCCTTCTGGCGGAACCCGCAACCCAGTGAGCGGCCCTTGTTTTGGCGCTTCTATCACCACCTGGTGATGACCACCCAGGTGAATGGCAATTTCGATGGCGACTTTCCCTTCCGCACAACCTTCCCGATCGGACCAGAGGCTCGCCAGCTGGAGCCACAGCCGCAGCTGCACCAGTTGAAACAGCAACGCTCTGACTCTTGGCTCGCGCTGCCGGGGAGGGTGATGGCGCGGTCGGCCTGGGCCGTTCTTGGTTTTCTGCTGTATGGCCTGCAGTTGCCTGCGATTTTGTTGCGCAGGCCCGACTGGGCCGCACGGCTGATGATCTGGGCTTCAGCGGTAGCCCTTCGTGCCCTGGGGATTCAGGTGGTGGTCGACGACAGTCAGCCGAGTGAACCCTCTGGTATCCCGTTGGTGCACATCTTCAACCATCGCAGCCCCTGCGATGGCTTGGTGATTCAAGGGGTGCTGCAGCTGCCGGGGATGACCACGGCTCAGTTGCATCTGAAATGGGTGTTGCCCGGTTATGCAGCCGCTGCCCGAAACGCTGGATCTGCGGTGTTGGACCACCGCCAGACGAGTTCACGCATGGAAGGCATGCTTCAGGCGTCGACGCTGCTGCGGGATCACGGCCAAATCATGCTGGCTCCCAATGGCTCACTGGTGACGCCGATCGAGGAGCGGGTGTCCCCCAGCGCTTGGATGCTGGCCCAGCATTACAAAGGCGTCGTGGTGCCCTGGGTGTTCCGATACGACGGCCTGGACGGTGCTGTGGGGGCGCGCTACAAGCCTCTGGCGCTTCTGTTCAGCCGTTTAACGTCTCAGTTAGGGACGATTCACTGCAGGCGTGGCCGCTCCGCAGACTTGAAGCTTCCGGAGGATCCCCGAGACCGGCAAGGATTCAGCCGGGCGGTGCAGTCTTATTACCTGCAAGCACAAGGCTGATGTTGTGCCCGCCGAATCCAAAGGCGTTTTTCAATAG
>CAJWLE010000142.1:0-5127 GCA_913042965.1 uncultured Synechococcus sp. | reverse complement strand
CTGGCAGGGATGGATTTCCACCAGTGTGAGCCTGCCCTTCCATTGGTCTCTTCCACTGGGCCTGGCGATCTGGCCGCTGGGTCTGTTTGTGTTTCTAGCGGAGAGCAATGCCACCAACCTCACCGATGGCCTCGATGGACTCGCCAGTGGTTGTGGAGCTCTGGTGTTCAGCGGACTGGCCTTGCAGCTGATGTTGCGCGGTAACAATGGCGACCCTGCCTTGGCAGGGTTTTGCATGGCGATGGCAGGCGCCTGGCTCGGTTTTTTACTGCACAACCGTCATCCAGCCCGCGCCTTCATGGGCGACACCGGTTCGCTTGCGATGGGAGCTGCCCTGAGTGCCGTGGCTCTCCTGTCAGACAGTCTCTGGCCCCTGCTGGTGATGGGCGGAGTGTTCCTGGCGGAATCACTTTCGGTGATCGTTCAGGTTTGGGTGTTCAAGGCGACCAAAGGAGCTGACGGTCAGGGCCGCCGAGTCCTTCGTATGGCCCCCCTGCACCATCACTTCGAACTAGGAGGCACCAGTGAACGCACAGTGGTGCCATGCTTCTGGCTGGTCACAGCTGGCTGCGTGCTGCTGGGGCTGCTGCTGCGACCGATGGGCTGACTTCATGACCTATTTCACCTGGCGGGAATCCGGTCTCACAACGGACTGCGCCAGCCTTGAGGCGATGGCGGCACGGTTTGAAGAGGCGGCAAGCCTGATGAGACGCATGTCTGAAGAGGGTTTCCACCTCGAGCGCAATGGGAAACAACAACGCATCACCCATCCGAATCCATCGGTGTTCGAAGCCTGGGGCTTCGTCAGCGAAGAATCCCCTGTTCGCCAGCTCACACTGATCCCGGATCTAGACACCTGATGGACGAAGTGCTCACCAAAACAGCAGACCTGCTGTCCGCTGCCGCCGCCGATCCAGACCGGGTTCTGCGTTGGGTGCTGATTTACTTCGGAATCTCGTCCCTCGGCTTCATGGGGGTGTGGTTGATCGGAGAAATTCGCCGTCAGAGTCAGTCGGGATCAAACTGAGCCCTTGTCCTACGGCGCTGGACATCGTCAAACGTCTGGAGCTGTGTTGATCAATGATGGAGACAACCTTCTTTTGAAGTGAGGAATGGCCGGATTTCCGCGCACTGTGATGCTGCTGGGCAGCGGTGAACTGGGCAAAGAAGTTGCTATCGCAGCACAGCGGCTCGGCTGCAGCGTTATCGCCTGCGACCGCTACGAAGGAGCTCCCGCCATGCAGGTTGCGGACAAGGTGGAGGTGCTGCCGATGACCGATGCCGGCGCCCTGCTGGAGGTGGCGCGCCGCCACCGACCCGACGTGGTGATCCCCGAGATTGAAGCCCTTGCTGTAGCAGCCCTGGCGGAGCTGGAGGAGGAAGGCATCACCGTGATCCCAACGGCCCGGGCGACCGCTGTGACCATGAACCGGGATCGGATCCGGGACCTGGCCGCGCAGGAGCTATCGCTTCGGACAGCGCGCTTCGCTTACGCCGCCAGTGCCCAGGACCTGCACCGGGTTGCTCCGGATCTCGGCTGGCCCGTGGTGGTGAAACCGGTGATGAGCTCCTCGGGAAAGGGGCAGAGCGTTGTGAATGAACCCGAAGAACTTGAAGCCGCCTGGAACGCCGCCATGGCGGGCGCGCGGGGCACATCTCCCCGCGTCATCGTTGAGGAATTCCTGCGGTTCGATCTGGAAATCACCTTGCTGACCGTGAAACAACGCAACGGGGAGACCCTCTTCTGCCCCCCAATCGGTCATGAACAGGAACATGGCGATTACCAGTGCAGCTGGCAACCGGCTCAGCTCTCGGCGGAACAGTTGCAAAAGGCCCAGGCCATGGCCCGCACCGTGACCGACAACCTTGGAGGTGCAGGCCTGTTCGGCGTGGAGTTCTTTCTCTGTGGTGACGACGTGATCTTCTCGGAGTTGTCACCACGCCCCCATGACACCGGTCTGGTGACACTGATCAGCCAGAACCTGAGCGAATTCGAACTTCACATACGCGCTGTGCTGGGGTTACCGATCCCTGCGATTGCAACGGCATCAGCATCAGCCAGCCGGGTAATTCTGGCGGATGAATCGATGCCATCAGTGACTTACACGGGATTGGAAAAGGCCCTGACAGAAGCGGACACCCAGGTGCTGCTGTTCGGCAAACCCAACGCCCGACCCGGCCGTCGCATGGGGGTGGCCTTAGCCCGCGACACGGATGTGACCGCCGCTCGGGCCAAGGCCGATCGAGCCGCAGCCTGCATCACGGTGATGCCTGGCTGAGTGGGGGTCTGGCTGATGAGTGCCAGACAATCAGCGGCTGGAGGGAAAACGAAAGTGGCTCAGGCCATCCAACACACCCCCCAGGCTCGAGCGCGTTGAGAAAAACACGCGCTGTTGCTGGGGCTGACGCCTGAGACAGGGGTCATGATCCGCAGGTACCACCGCGGAGGGCATCCCCCGAAGCAATTCAGCATCCCCTTGCTGACTAGCCACGAGCAGCACTCGCTCCAGCGGAAGCTGCCAGTGCAGAGCGAGATGACGAATCGCTTCGCTGCGGGATGCCAAGCGGGGAAGAACATCCAGATACCAGTGGCAACGCAAAAGAGGCTGGGCCTGCAATCCTGCGCGGCGCAACCGCTGACGCACCAGATCAAGCAGGGATTCGTCCGGCTGCCGCAGCAAGAAGCTCACCTTCCAGGGGCCCTGATGGGGAGGATCCTGCAATGTGAGCTGATCTTGCAGATCGGCCAGGGCAGCTAAAACCCCATCGCGATTCCAGTCCGCATCAATTCGCTGCTGCCAATCGCGATCCATCAACAGCTGTTCACCATGGTGTATTTCACTGCCGGCACGACTGATCCACACCTGCGGCAACGGCAGGTGTAATTCGGCGTATCGCTGTCGGGCAGCTGCCAGCGAACGGCCCGTGAAAATTCCAAGGCCGTAACGATCCTGGTCACGCGTCAGCTGAGTTCGCAGCGCTTCCAGATCAGCACCGTTAGGAAGCTGCAGGTTGCTGTCCAGATCAAGCAGCAGCAGACGCTGCGGACGAGACATCTTTAAGGGGGAACGCTGAGTGGTAACGCGCCGGCGAGATTGCATCAGCGCGAGATAACGACAGACATGGGCATCCCAGCTGAAATAGCGGCTGACGGCTTCCACGCCGTTGTCACTCCAGCTTCGCCAGCGCTTGGGATCCCTACCGGCACGTTCGAGGGCCTCCTGAAGCGCACCGGAATCGGTGACATCCACCAGTAATCCGTTGTCGCATCGAGCCTGAATATCGCGGGGCCCACCGTCATCAGTCGACACCATCGGCAAGCCACAGGCAGCGGCTTCCAGGAGCGTGAGACCGAAGGGTTCGGTCAATGCTGGGTTGACGAACAAACCGCCTCTCTGGGCAGCCCATCGATAAAACGACGGCACCTGGGAGCGCCGATGCTGTTTGGGGTACGCAACGGATCCGTAAAGATTGTGGCGATCCACCAGATCAAAGACCTGCTGGAACACATCGCGCTGCTGTTTTTCCAACTGACGCGGATCTTCACGACAGCCCAATACCAGCACCAGGTTATGGCGATTGCGCAACACGGTTGATCGACCAAAAGCATCCACCAGCGCAGGAATGTTCTTGCGGCGAACCGCACGCGAAATCGCAAGCAGAGGGGGCTTGCTGGGAGACCTGAGAAATGGATTCAACAGCTGATCCAGATCCGCCTGCTCCTCGGCGGATCCCACCAGATGAAACCGAGTGGCATCAACCCCGGGAGGAACAACCTCAGCCTGCTCCCGCCGGAACTGTCCATAACGGCAGTATTGGAGATCGGCTTCCTGTCGGGTGCTGGTGATCACCAGATCGGCTTGGGCCAGGGCCTGTTCCTCTGCTTCGATCCTGCGGCTGACGGCATAGGTCTGTTCGATCTGCTCGCGATCACATCCCCCGGCCATCAATCTCCGCTGCTTCTCTCGACCCAGGGAATGGCCGGTGAAGACCAGGGGAATCCCCAATCTCTGACTGACCAGCGCACCGACAAAACCTGCATCGGCGTAATGGGCATGGATCCAGTCGACCCCCTGGCCAGGTTGGCTGAGGTGCTGCACAAGCTGATCGGCCAGATCCTCCAGATGGGGCCAAAGCAGCTCCTTACGGAGATAACGCTTAGGGCCAAAGGGAAGGCGAAGAATGCGAGCACCCGGGGCAATGATCTCAACCGGCTGGCTGTAGGACACATCAACCCGACGGTCCTGAATCAGCCTGGTAACGACATCAACCTGCTCGACCTCTTGGCGTTGGGCCAGGCTGCGAACCAGGTCGAGCACATACAGCGTCTGACCACCGGTATCAGCATCACGACCGAGCTCAAGATCACGGGATCGGAACAGACCGTGAAGATGCAAATGCAGCAGACGAATCCCCAGTTCCAATCCTCCAAATAGTCCGCAGCAACAAACACATGCCGCCATCGGTGTCTAAGAGGATTCCAGGCACAAAATCTGAAAAGAAGGTTATGGATAGGCCCGGATAGAGGAGTTTCAGAGCTAAAAAACTTGCCGGCGTCTGCACTTTCGGCGGATTAACCCAATACCGGCTGCACGACACCTGCGTTACAGACGCTCACTCACATCCACCATCTGAATCTGCTGATCACCCCAGCCCCCCTGAGAAAAGCGCGGCGATGCAGGCACTTCCAGCTGCTCATTGAGCCACCCGAGCATCAGGGGCCCCATAAGAGCTGGTTGGGCTTCGCCACGAAAACTCCTCAAGCTGAAATGATCGGCACCATCCACCAACACGAGACGATGGCCTTTCTCCGCCGCACCGGTCTCACTCATGGGCCGGATCGCTTCCGGGCCAGACGGCACAACCCAGTCGCGACTGCCGCTGACAAGCAACAGTTTTGCCTCAAGACGATCAGCGCTGGAAGGCTCGAACAAAAGTCGCAAAGGCGGACTCACTGCAACAACCGCTTTCACGCGGGAATCGGCCAGTCCGGCCATTTTTATTCCTGAAAGCCAGCTGCACTGAAGCACCCAACTGATGTTGCGTTCAGGAGCCTTGAGATCACCACAACGATCATTCAGCTTGCGGTCGGTCGGCACAGCACCGACAAGCTGCAACGTGGTTGTG
>CAJWLE010000141.1:0-5180 GCA_913042965.1 uncultured Synechococcus sp. | reverse complement strand
GGTTGTTTGCAGCTGCAGGGAGTGGAGTTACTGAGCAGCGGTTGTCTCTGTTGGTGCCTTCTGCCCCTGCCTGAGCCGCTGGCTGAAGCCATCGCCGCTTCGGACTGCTGTTTGCCTCCAGCGGATGCTCCGGAGGGTTGGTGTAGTGAATGGCATGGCTGTTACGCAGCCTGGTTGCAGAGCCTGTCCGCAGCGATCGATCAAGGGGTGTTGCTTGTGATCGACTACGCCCTGGAAGCAGAGCGCTACTACTCCTCTCGCCGCTCGGAGGGCACGCTCATGGCCTACGGGGGCGGTGCCGCCGGACTGGACCCTCTCGCTGCACCTGGGGGACAGGACCTCACAAGCCATGTGTGCATTGAGAGCCTGAACGCTGCTGCCGCTTCCCAGGGATGGCAGTTGCTCGATCAGCGCCGCCAGGGGGAGATGGTGCTGGCGTTGGGTTTGGCAGAGCGGTTGCATGCCCTTCAACAGCTGCCTCCACAGCAGCTGCCGGAGGCTTTGCAGCGGCGTGAAGCGTTGCTTCGACTGGTGGATCCAGCCGGCCTGGGCGAGTTCCGCTGGCTGCTCTATGGCCGGGGTGCAGGGACCTCCAGCCTCAGCCTGCGAGCTGCTCCAGACATCTGAGGATCTCCTCCCGGGTGATGTCGTCGCGGATCTCCACACTGCCGATGGACGTGGGCAGGATGAAGCGCAATTTTCCATCCAGCACCTTCTTGTCGCCCTGCAGTGTTTTGAGCACGGCCTCGGGATCCAGCTTGGGCCAGGCCGTCGGCAGGCCGCACTGGGCGATCAGTTGTTGTTGCCGCTCCATGTCGTCGGCACTCCAGCTGCCACGGATCATCGCCAGCTGCCCAACGGCCACCATGCCGATGGCCACGGCTTCACCATGCAGCCATGTGCCGTAGCCGCAGAGTGTTTCCACAACATGGCCGAACGTGTGGCCGTAATTGAGGATCGCTCTGAGGCCTCCCTCTCGCTCATCCTCGGCGACCACCCGGGCCTTGGCGGCTGCCGAACGCTCCAGGATCGTCTCGAGAACACTGTTCCCGAGCCCTTGCGCTGAATCGGGCTCCCTGCAGGCCTCGAGGGTCTCGAACAGCTCCGCATCGCCGAGGATGCCGTACTTGATCACCTCGGCCATTCCGGCACGGAATTCGCGCCGCGGCAGGGTCGACAACGTGTCCGGATCAATCAGCACCAACCTGGGCTGGTGGAAGGCCCCGATCAGGTTTTTACCGCCTGGATGGTTCACCCCGGTCTTGCCGCCGATGGCTGCATCGACCATGGCCAGCAGTGTTGTGGGTACCTGCACGACCCCGACCCCGCGCAGCCATGTGGCCGCAGCAAAGCCCGTCATGTCACCCACAACCCCACCTCCGAGGGCCAGCATCAACGAGCTGCGTTCAAGTCGCTGATCGAAGGCGGCGTCATGGATCGATGCCACCGTGGCCGGCGTCTTGTGTTGTTCGCCGGCCTCAATCACCAGCAGTTCGGCTTCGAAACCGTTCCTTCGCAGGCTGTCTAGGCAGGTCTTCCCATACGGACCAGCCACATCGGCATTGCTCACCACCAGAATTCGCCGACCTTCGCGGATGCCGGCCTGCTTGAGCTCTGCTCCGATTCCAGCCAGACCGCCAGCGCCGATCACCACCTCATAGGGATTTCGTTCCAGTGCAACCGGAATTCGACGCAGGGTGGAGGAGGCAACCATGGCAAGAGCATCCACTGCCGCCACTTTGCCCGGCAGAGACCGTTTCCTGCCCGTAATCTCCCATCAGTTCCGTCCCTGTCGTGCGGCATAGCCTCATCGCCTGGGCCTTTGTTCTGCCCGCTCTGCTGTTGATCAGCGTTTCGGTGCTCGTCCCCGCCTTGATGGCACTGGTGATGAGCTTCAGCTCCACAGGGTTGGATGTGAGTGAGCCGCTTCGGTTCGTCGGGCTGGCCAACCTGCAGCGCCTGATCACCGATCCGATGGTGCGACGGGTGCTGATCACCACGTTTTTGTACCTGGTTGGTGTGGTGCCACCGATCGTGCTCGGTTCCCTTGGCCTGGCCGTGCTGGTGGATCAACGGCTTCCAGGACGTGTCCTGCTGCGCGGGGCCTTCTACACCCCTGTTCTGGTGTCGATCGTGGTGGCCGCCATCGCTTTCCGTTGGCTGTATGCCGAGACCGGGCTGATCAATGGCTGGCTGTCGGCGTTGCTCGGACCGGCGTTCACGCCAATCGGTTTTCTCACCTCACCTCTGCTGGCTTTACCGGCCGTGATGGTGGTGACCCTGTGGAAGGGCCTTGGTTATTACATGGTGATTTTCCTGGCAGGACTGCAGGGCATTCCCAGGGAGCTTTACGAGGCCGCAGAACTGGATGGCAGCCATGGCTGGCGCCAACATCTCGACATCACGCTTCCGTTGCTTCGCCCTTACGTGACGCTCGTGGCGGTGGTGTCGTCCATCGCTGCAACGAAGGTGTTCGAGGAGGTGTTCCTGATGACCCAGGGCGGTCCGGCCGATTCAACGCGAACGATTGTTTATTACGTGTACGACCAGGCATTCGCTGAGCTGGAGATCAGTTATGCCTGCACACTTGGCCTCGCTCTTTTCCTTCTGGTTCTGTTGCTCACCCTGGTACGCCTTGTCTTCAGCGGGGATCGGGCACTGATCTGACGGCAGGTGGATCGGGTGGATGGCAAGCTGCTCAATTCCGCCAGGCACCATTCGCGATGACCAGCACGGCCGAGATGATCGGTGTTGTGGGCGGCGGCCAGCTGGCTCGGATGCTGGTGCAGGCAGCAGCTGAACGGGATGTTCCGATTGCCGTCCAGACGCCGTCTGGGCAGGATCCCGCCAGTGAAGGGGCCACACGCCAGGTTTCGGCGGACCCGCGGGATGTGGCGGGTACAAGGGATCTGGTGCAGGGCTGTTGCGGTGTCACGTTCGAGAACGAGTGGGTCGATATTGCAGCCCTGCGGCCGCTTGAACGGCAGGGGGTTTGTTTCAGTCCAGGACTGAAGGCGTTATCACCGTTGGTGGACAAGTTGTCCCAACGACAGCTGCTGGATGAGTTGGCGATTCCGGCACCACCCTGGTGCGCTTTGACGGAGATCTCACCATCACAGCCTGCTCTGCCAAAGGGTTGGCGTTTCCCTGTGATGGCGAAGGCCTCTCGTGGTGGTTACGACGGCAAGGGCACGCTGGCGCTGCACAGCATTGAGGATCTGGCGCATTTGCTGCGTCGCGTGGAAGCCGACGACTGGCTGTTGGAGTCCTGGGTCGATTTCGAGCGTGAACTGGCTCTGGTGGTGTCTCGGGATCGCCAGGGTCGGGTCCGCAGTTTTCCCCTTGTGGAGACGCACCAGCATCGTCAGGTCTGCGACTGGGTTCTGGCGCCTGCTCCGGCTGACCAGTCCATTGAAGCGTTGGCTTACAACGTGGCCGTGTCGTTGCTGACCAAGCTGGATTACGTGGGTGTTCTGGCCTTGGAGTTCTTTTTTGGTCTGGATGGTCTGCAGGTCAATGAGATCGCACCACGCACCCATAACTCCGGCCATTTTTCGATCGACGCCTGCAACAGCAGTCAGTTCGATCAACAGCTCTGCATCGTTGCCGGTCTGCCTGTGCCGATGCCGGAGCTGATCAGCAACGGCGCGCTGATGGTCAATCTGTTGGGTCTCGAGGGTGCAGCACCGCTGGAGGAGCGACTGGCGGCCCTGCGCCAACTTCCCGACGCGCATCTGCACTGGTATGGGAAAACTCCGGAAACACCCGGTCG
The DNA here is from genome assembly GCA_913042965.1 of uncultured Synechococcus sp. Classification (GTDB taxonomy): domain Bacteria; phylum Cyanobacteriota; class Cyanobacteriia; order PCC-6307; family Cyanobiaceae; genus Parasynechococcus. The sequence goes on along the minus strand of CAJWLE010000141.1, from coordinate 1,408 downwards.
CAAGCTCGGTCATGTGACCGTTCTGTTGGCAGGACCCGATGCCGATGCCCGAGCGGAGCAATCCAGTCAGGCTCTGAGGCAGGTTCGAGCCATCTGGCCGAATCCATCCTGAATTTTCATTTAAAGTGGAAGAGAACTGCTTTGTTGGTGACGGCCTTCTTCTAGTGCTCTGATCTGACTCTCTTTCGACTTGGGAAGACTGTCGTGACGGTGCCGTAAACCGGCCTCGTAGCCGGAAACGAAACCCCACTTTGACTTCCCTTCTGGTTCTTCCAGGTCGACCACTGGGGCTCGCACGGCATGGCGGTTCACCCCAATGATTGCAACGATTCTTAAGTAGAGATACTTCGAAAAACCTCGAAAAACATAAAAAGCGACTGGCTGAGCTGTTTCACCTGATGTGCAGGATGGGTGTGTCAGTACCTGACGCGGAATTTTCATGGATTGCGTTGAGATGAGGTTCTGCCGCATCAAGGAAAGATAATTTGTATATCCCTTGCCAATTGACAACTCTCTAACCATTTCTGTCTTTTAAGAGTCCAGAATGTACTGCTGCAACTGTGGTTGGTTATTGCTCTCAGTGACTGAGTTCAACGCAGAGAAGGTCTTCACGGTTGAAAGTGATGGCCCGGCGAAAGCTACAGCGTTGAAGGTCATGATGACAAAAGGATTGCTAAACTCTCTAATTTATTAGGATCAATTGATCAATTAATTTTTGGATTGCAGGTTGACCTGTCCCGACGACTTGGTCAATAACAACGTCGAACTGTTTCATGAAATGGCTGAAATTGTGCTTCAAGATGATTATCTTTCGCATGGAAGACAATCGATATCAGCTTCTTGATGGTAAATTAAATTCATGTATCTAATGTCCAGGAGATCATTATTTTGATGATTTGCCGTTGCTCCTGCTTTGGTGCTTGAATGGTGAGAAGCCTCTATCAGTTATGCCTTGCACTGCCAAGAGTGAGCTTCAAGAATTGAAGAAGCAGATCTATCGGTTGCACAAGGAATACTTAGACAATGGCGATGGCCATAACGGCTTTATTCACGATTTGTCTGTGCTTGTTTCAGACGGTTTGGAGGATGGACATTCAGCAAGGCAAATGGCTAAAAAAATTGCTGATTACGTTGAAGATTTAAAGCAAGTCAATAGTGAAACCATTTAAATAATTCAATCGGTTCAAGTGGGAGACGTCCCTAATCAGAGGTGAACTCAAAATAAGTGATTAGTATATTGATAAAACCTTCTGTTCTATTGCTTTTGAATGATTTTCCTGGATTAGAAGCTGACGAATTGGTGCTGAGGCATCCATTCTTCCTTTTGTTCTTCTTGCTGTGCAGATTTAAATAGGTTTTGCTCTTCTTTGGCTGACCACGCGCTTTCCAACGGGTGTCGACACCATGA
>CAJWLE010000140.1:0-5257 GCA_913042965.1 uncultured Synechococcus sp. | reverse complement strand
TTGCTCGGCGGCACCACCAAGGCTTCAGCACCGTGGCGACATGCCTGCTCCGCCATCGCCAGAACGCCCCGGCAGGGGCGAAGGCTGCCATCGAGCCCCAGTTCCCCGGCGCACCAGAGGCCGTTGAGGCGGGGGCGGTCCAGTTGGCCGCTTGCGACCAGCAGCGCCAGGGCAATGGGCAGGTCGAAGGCAGGACCCTCCTTGCGCAGGTCCGCTGGGGCCAGGTTGACCACCACCCGCACCAGTGGGCCTCGAAAGCCGCTGTTGCGCAGTGCGGAGCGCACCCGTTCCCTCGATTCCTGAATGGCCTTGTCCGGCAGGCCAACCAGCTGAATGCCTGGCAGACCTGGGGCAAGGTCGACTTCAACAATGACGGGCCGAGCCTCAAGGCCCTGCAGCGCTGCGCTGCGACAACGTGCCAGCATCCGATCAACAAAGTGTGCAGGCGGTTCATGCCCCACCTGTCTCACTGCAATGCGCTTCACCACCACGCTGGCCATGGCGAATGACACGATTTTCGGGAAAATCCTCAACGGTGAAATTCCCTGCGATGAGGTCTACAGCGATGACCTCTGTCTTGCCTTTCGGGACATCGCTCCCACCGCTCCTGTTCACGTGTTGGTGATTCCAAGACAGCCGATTGAAAGTCTCCGCAGTGCAGCAGCCAGTGATCAAACCCTGTTGGGGCATCTGCTGCTGGTGGCTGCGAGGGTGGCCAAGCAGGAGGGCCTCACGGATTTCCGTACGGTGGTCAACAGCGGTGAAGCCGCCGGGCAGACGGTGTTTCACCTGCATGTGCATGTGATCGGCGGTCGTCCCCTCGCCTGGCCCCCTGGCTGAAGGTGCCGGCGAAGAGTGAATGGGGCAGCCAGACTGTCCGAAGTTCAGCAGCGGCATGACCAACCAGCTTCAGAACCTGCGCGATCAGGCCGCCAAGCTGCGTCGTCTTGCGCAGCCCTACTTCTTTCCCTACACCGAAGACAACGGCTGGCAGTTCATCGGACTTCTGGTGAGTCTGCTGTTCTGTGTGGCCGGGATCGTTCTGTTCCTGGCGACCGGGCTAATCAATGGTCTGTCATGGCTGCTGCCGGACTTGACCGGCCAGTACCTCGGTGGTGTGCAGTCGTCCCTGGCGATGATTTGGTCCCGGGGCTGGGGAGCAGGAATCAGTGCTCTTTTCGTTTTGGGCGCTGTGGTGTTTGCCTCAGTCCGGTCCCAGCTACGGCACCGTCGTTGGTTGCCCTGGCTGTTCCTCGGTCTGATCATCCTGATGCTGCTGAGTGTGAACGGCATCAATGCTGGAATCACATTCATCGCAAGAGACCTCACCAATGCGCTGATTTCAAGGGATGGTGATGCTTCCTATCGGAACCTTTGGGTATACGGCGCCTGTTTCGCGGTTGCCCTGCCGATTCGCAGTTTGCAACTCTATTTCACCCAGAAATTGGGTCTGTTCTGGCGGGAATGGTTGTCCCTGAGTCTGGTGGATGACTACCTCACCGATCGGGCTTACTACATCCTGAATCCCAACGATGAAGCGGCCACCAATGTTGATAATCCTGATCAGCGCATATCAGAGGATGTTCGCGACTTCACGGCTCAAGCGCTTGGATTTGCGCTCAATATTTTTGATTCGATACTGACTTTCTCTCTCAACATTCTTATTCTTTATTCGGTAAGTGAGGGGCTTACGTTTGCGCTTTTGGCCTATGCCTCGGCGATATCAATTTTGATGATCGTTGCTGGGCGAAAGTTGGTTCGCTTAAACAATTTCCAATTGCGCTTCGAGGCTGATTATCGCTATGGCCTGGTTCGTGTCAGAGATAATGCTGAATCGATCGCTTTCTATGCAGGGGAAAAACAGGAAGCGAAGGAGGTAACGCGACGCTTGGCCAGTGTTGTTGAAAACTTCAATCTGCTGATCGTCTGGGAGGTGCTGTTGCGTGTGCTCCAACGCTCCAGTATTTATGCGAGTAATTTCATCCCTTATCTCATTCTCGCTACGCCGATTCTGGCGGGAGAAATGGATTACGGCAGCTTTGCGCAGGCGAATGTTGCTTACAACCTTGTCGAAGGATCGCTGTTTTTTATCATCTACAACATTGAGGCCTTGGCCCGTTTCTCAGCTTCAATTAACAGGCTTGAAGGATTTCAATCCAATATTTTGACTCTTGATCCAGAGGAATGGAGTGACTTTGTTCCCAGGATTGTTCCTTCCGAACGCTTGGCGCTGCAGGGGGTGACGGTTAAGACCCCGCGCACCGACAACGTGCTGGTGCGCGATCTGAGCTTCTCGCTTCAGGCCTCCGAAGGGTTGCTGGTCGTTGGCCCCTCCGGCTGTGGCAAGACCTCACTGCTGCGGGTTGTCAGTGGCCTGTGGGGATCGCCGACGGGCACGGTGTATTCACCGGGGCAGGGAGACCTTCTCTTCATCCCCCAGAAGCCCTATATGGCCCTTGGTTCACTGCGCGAGCAGCTCTGTTACCCCCTTGATCAGGCCCGGTTCAGTGATGAACAACTGCGGGCTGTCCTTGATCAGGTGATGTTGGGCAAGTTGATGCAGCGTTATCCCGATCTCGATATCAAACAAGACTGGCCGCGGCTTCTTTCTCTGGGTGAACAACAGCGGTTGGCGTTTGCGCGGTTGCTGCTCAACTCTCCAAAGGTGGTGGTGCTTGATGAAGCGACCAGTGCCTTGGATGTGGAAACGGAGTCCCGTCTCTATGCATTGCTGCGAGACCGAGAAGTGTCCTTCATCAGCGTTGGCCATAGGCCGACTCTGAAGGACTTCCATGACACGGTTCTCGAGTTGAGCGGCAACTGTGACTGGCGTCTCCTGCCGGCGACCAGCTATGACTTCGAGCGTTCCTGATCCGGTCGGATGAGCTCATCCAACGAGACCCCTGCAGATGCGTCGGTGCCGACCACATCGGCCACCACAACAGATATTCCTGCTTTCGGCTGGAGTGGTTACGCCGAGCGGGTGAATGGGCGCTTCGCCATGGTTGGCTTCGCTGCTGTCTTGCTGACGGAGGCGCTCAGTGGCGATACCTTCCTCCATTGGGCGGGGTTGGTCTCCTGAAGAGGCTTCAGGGCAGCCGGATCAGGTCAATGTCCCAGCGCCCGCCTCGGCTCACCTGGACTGCCAGGCGCCGTCCATTGCCGTTGAGGCTTACGGCTCGCGGCACACCGGGTGGTTCCAGCGGTAAGCGTTGCAGGGTTCCAACGTTGCGCCGATAGAGCACCAGTTCGGTGCGCTCTTCTCTCTGCTGCACCACTGCCAGGCGCTCGCCGTCAGCGCTGACACTGACGCTGATTGGAAGAGCATCGGCCCTGTTGAGGCCGGGCAAAGGCACAGGGCGACGGCTGTTGAGGTCGATCAGTTCCACCCTTTCGCGGCCGCCCCTCTGGCTCAGGCTCACGAGCCAGCGTTGGCTCAGTGCCGGTTCTCTGCGACCGCTGACGCTCTGGCGCAGAAGGCCATTGAGTTCCGGGATCGGTTTCGGACGGGGGCCCGCACAGCCTTGAATCGCGAATGGCAGCACCATCAGCGCGACGAGGTGTCTCATGGACTCTCCTCGATGGCTGGTGTGGTCAGTGCGGCCCCTGCGGCGCGGTCCGGCTCCAGCATCTCGCTGAGGTCGAGAACTTCCACGCGCCATTGCCCCTGATCGGCTACCTGCAGGGCCAGTTTTCGTGCGTCTGGTGCCAGGCTTAACCGGATCGGATCCCGTCCCCCAGGCAGGGGAAGCGGATGAAGTCGTCCATTGAGACGGTCGAGGACGATCGCAAGCCGACGCTGGCCCCTCTGGGTGATCAGAGCCAGGTAGCGGCCGTTCCAGCTCAGCGATGGGGAGCTGTGCGGTTGATGGCGGCGGAGTTGCGGCACGGGTTGGATGCTGCCGTTCTCATTCCGTAGCAGCACCGTGGGGCGTCCCCTCAGCTCGCTGATCATTGCCAGGAGGCGACCATCACCACTGAGGGCCGGATCCTGCTGACTGCGGTTGAGCCAGGCGTCCCCAGCCCGTTCGACCCGGCCACTGCAACCCAGCAGGCTGGCGGCCAGCAATAGCAGCAGAAGGGGCGTTCGAAAACGGTTCAGTCGTCGAAACGGGAGCTGTTATCCCGAGGACGTGGACTGGTGCTGCTGCGGGAGCTGCGCGGTGCCGGACGGTTGCTGGTGTCAGCGCGGCTGGAGTCAGGACGGGAGCTGGCGCTGCTGGTGCGGCTGCTGGTTGGTGCGCGCCTTGCACTGAAGGCTGCCTCTTCAGCATCGGGGCGCGACGGACGGGCGGCTGTTGCACCACGATCGGTTGAGGGGGATTCTGCGCCAGTGGCAGAGCTTCGGCCCACAGGTCGGCTGCCACGACGCTGGTCGTTTCGATCGCTGCGGCGGTCTCCGAAGTCGGCTCGGCGCTCCTCGCGGGCTTCGCCAGCACGGAAGCGCGCCATTCGGCGGGATCGATCGTCCTCCGGGCTGCCCCAATTTTGCTGTGGCTCATCGTCCGGACGGGTGCGACGGCTTGCGGCCTGCTCAGGAATAGCTGCGCGTGAGGTGCGTCTGGGGCGGTACAGATCCTCCTGCGGCGAATCCTCAAAGCTGTCTTCCCGGCCGTTGAAGCGTCTTCGCAGCGGTTGAGGTTCGTCGAAACGCTCATATCCCTCGTCCCAACCTCCTCGCATCCCAGGCGAGGGGCCATCGCGGCTTGGAGCCGGCTCATCGTCGAAGTAGGCCGAACGGCGAGCCTGCTCCGTTGCCACACCCCTCAGCCTCACGCTTTCGTAGGCGAAGAAAACGGTTGTTCCCGCTAACAGGAACTGGCCGAACTGGAGAATCGGATCCAGACGCCAGCCCTGGAAGAACAGGATGCCGCCGCAGAGCAGACCAATGGCTGCAAAAAAGACGTCGTAATCGCGTGCCAACGCCGGTTTGAACGAGCGCATGAAATAGAGCAGCGCTCCGCCAACGGCCAGCACGATCCCAACGATGCTGGCCCAATTAAGACTGGCGTTAACCAATGCAGCGCCTGCAAGTGACTCTCAGTTTACGAGCGGCGCCAATGGGTTCAGAGCTTGCGGTCAACTTGGTCGGTCTGGCTGACCAGAACCAGAGCGATGGTGGCGGGAACCACGATGATCAGACCACCCCAGAAGAGGCTGCTTAGAAAATTGGAAAGGGAGGGGGTCATGGCTGGTGCCGTCCTGTCAAAGCCGGAGTGATCCTAAGGATCGAAGCCCGCTTTCTACGATGCTGATG
>CAJWLE010000139.1:0-5271 GCA_913042965.1 uncultured Synechococcus sp. | reverse complement strand
GCCTGACTGTTCTACGAGCTCTGTTTCCTTGGCTGATGCTTGGGTTGGCGGTTTATGGCGCCTACTGCCTGCTCAACCGCTCCTCGACATGAATAAGCTCCACAAATAAATCAGATCAACCCAGAACAGACAAGATCAATGCCGTTCATTGCTGCTTTGGCCTCAACGCATCAAGAGCCAGATGGCCAAGCCACCTAAACCAAATCCTTTCAAGAACTGAACCCACATCACAGAATAAATATCGAGTCCGAGTGTTCTCATGATCAAGTTAAGCAGATTTTTGTGAAACCGAACAATTTTTGAATCATCAGCTGTATTGAGCTGCTGGATTTTTTTTAATTGAACCGTGCCCAGCTTTGCCATGCAAAAGTTGTTTGTTTAATTGTAAAGTGCATTGGATATATAACCGGTTCAAAGGGTGCACATTGACCACTGACAGAAGACCTTAGCGAACCTGTGATCAATCAATACGCCTAAAGCTCTCCATTGGGCACGTGCTTAAACACCGATTATTTAAGTTATTGATTCAGTATTTTGCTTTAAAGAATCAATGGTATTCGCCTGGATGATCAGGTTTCACAACGGTGACTTGTCCCACTTTGTTGCCATTGAAGCGCAGCAGTTCGTCGCCGCTGAATTCATATCCCATCGCCACAGCAATTTTGGACACATCGTCGGCGGTGGAAGCAGCCAAAACCCTTTGCTTGAGATTTTCATCCTGCTGCATTTTCAGGATGAAAGCCTTGAGTTGATTCAGGGCCATAAAAGGGTTTCACTGCGCCGCCACTTTGCCTTGTCTTGGTTGGGTCGTTCGACATCACGTTTTAACTTCAGACCCTCTCTCCAGATCTGGACGCGGTTCCAGCAGGAGCGGAAACGAGCCAAGCACAAGAACGCTTCCAACGGCGAGCAAAACCAGAAAGGCCACTGGGCGCACCAATGGCTGACGGGTCAGCGGGGTTCCACAGCTTGAACAGATTGGCGTGGCTCCCCGTGGTGGGTGAAGCACGATCGCTGGACCACAACAACAGGATTCACAGCGAAAACGCGGCATCTCCTCAGGACGTGACCAGGGCGTCAGGCCAGCCATCCATGGCCCAGATCACTTGCGTGACTTCTCTGGCCTGAATCCAACGCTGGAGACCGGATTCAACGTCTGTCAACTGGCAGTAGGCGTCAGCTGAAGGTTCTGCGATGGCTCCTTCACAGGACACGACCTGGCCCATCCACCAGCTCGTCGATGCGCTGGTTTCGCCGCCGACGATCACAAAATGACCGGGACGCATATGGCGATAGGGAGGGTCTTGATGAACCGAAGTCGCTGGGCCGTGATCCACAGCCATGGTCGACGCCTCTGAGTGCGTACACCTGTACTCATAGCCAAGTCTTTTTCTCCCCGCAAGGGAGTATCAGACGAGTTCCGGTGCAACGGCAGCCACCCTCCAATTGCGAGGATCATTGCTCGCTGTTTCGCATGTCCGATGCCCCTGCGTTCTTTGGTGACTCAGCTCCAGCAGGGAGCCCTCACCGGGGAACTTCTCGAGCGTGCCGGCAGAGAGCACCGCTTGCTGATGCGCGGAGCCGCTCGGGCCAGTCGCGCCCTCGTTGCCAGTGCCTTGGCCCGGCGCGATGAACGGCCGCTTTTGGTGGTGGTTCCAACCCTTGAAGAGGCTGGGCGCTGGACCTCCCTGCTTGAGCTGATGGGCTGGAAAAGCACCAGCCTCTATCCCACCAGCGAGGGGTCTCCCTATGAACCCTTTGACCCAACCAGCGAAATCATCTGGGGCCAGCTGCAGGTGCTGAGCGACCTGCTTGGTGAGCCAGCGGCGTCAGCATCGAACGCCATTGTTGCCACTGAGCGCTGTCTTCAACCCCATCTGCCGCCACCGGACGCACTCAAGGACATTTGTCGCACGCTTCGAAAAGGAGATGAGATCGACCTTGAACAGCTCGGCGAAACACTCGCGCAGCTTGGCTATGAGCGGGTTTCGAGCATTGAGCAGGAAGGCACCTGGAGCCGGAGGGGAGACATTGTCGACATCTTCCCGGTCAGCAGCGAACTGCCGGTTCGTCTCGAATTTTTCGGGGAGGACCTGGACAAACTGCGGGAATTTGATCCGGCAACCCAGCGTTCCCTCGATCCGATTGAGCAGCTTCGGCTGACCCCCACAGGGTTTGGACCTCTGATCGCTGAAGCCCTGCGGGACTCCATGCCCGATGGGTTGGAGCGTTTGTTGGGGGAACAGGCCACTGAACAATTGCTCGAAGGTGGATGTCCGGAGGGGATGCGCCGTCTGATGGGCATGGCCTGGTCACAACCAGCCTCATTGCTCGATTACCTGCCGCAACGCACGGCAGTGGTGATCGACGAGAGGAGGCACGGCCTGGCCCACGGGCAGCAATGGCTCGAGCACGCCTCTGTTCATCACCAAGAGGTTGCTGCTGAATGCGGTTTGTCCGATGAGGAGCGCGATCAACTCTGGCCTCCCCTTCTGCATCGAACCATCGAAGAGGCCTACGACCAGACCAGTCATTTCAGCGGCTTTGATTTGGCTGAACTTCTCGAGGAAGACAGCCATCCCAACAGCTTTGATCTATCCAGTCGTCCTGTGCCCGCCTATCCCAATCAGTTCGGTAAGCAGGCCGAGCTGATCAAGGGATTTCAAAAAGAGCGAACCGCTGTCTGGCTTTTGTCAGCACAGCCGAGTCGCGCTGTTGCTCTCTTGGAGGAACACGATTGCATCAGTCGCTTCATCCCCAATGCAGGCGACAACGCAGCGATCAAGCAACTGGTCGAACAGAACACGCCCGTAGCGCTGAAGACCAGTGGCACGGCTGAACTGGAAGGCTTTCAGCTGCCCGCCTGGCGGATCGCACTGGTCACCGACCGAGAATTCTTCGGCCAACAGACCCTCGGATCCAGTGGCTATGTGCGTCGAAGACGCAAGGCCGCAAGCCGGACCGTGGACCCGAACAAGATGCGTCCGGGTGATTTCGTGGTGCATCGCAACCACGGTGTCGGCTGCTTCAAAGCCATGGAGAAGCTGGCGATCTCTGGCGATGTACGCGATTACCTCGTTGTGCAGTACTCCGATGGAATCCTGCGCGTCGCGGCAGATCAGCTGGGGAGCCTTGGGCGGTATCGCGCCACGGGCGAGACACCTCCTCAGCTCAGCAAGATGGGCGGCTCTGCCTGGAGCAAGGCCAAGGAGCGGGCGAAGAAGGCTGTTCGCAAGGTGGCCCTTGATCTGGTGAAGCTCTACGCCGAACGCCAGCAGGCCAACGGTTTCGCCTTCCCAAATGACGGTCCCTGGCAAAGCGAGCTGGAGGAATCATTCCCCTATGAGCCCACGCCGGATCAGCTCAAGGCAACAGCCGATGTGAAAAGGGATATGGAGAAAGGTGAGCCGATGGATCGACTTGTCTGTGGTGATGTGGGCTTCGGGAAGACCGAGGTGGCGATCCGGGCCATCTTCAAAGCCATCACAGCCGGGAAGCAGGTGGCCATGCTCGCCCCGACAACCGTTCTGGCCCAACAGCACTGGCGAACGTTGTCGGAACGCTTCGCCCCCTATCCGATCAAGGTGGCGTTACTGAACCGCTTCCGAACCGCATCAGAGCGAAAAACAATTCTGGAAGGTCTCAAAAAGGGCACGATTGATGCCGTTGTTGGCACCCATCAACTGCTGAGTAAGGGAGCTGGTTTCCAACAGCTCGGGCTGTTGGTGGTGGACGAGGAGCAGCGCTTTGGTGTGAATCAGAAGGAAAAGATCAAGGTGCTGCGCAAAGACGTGGATGTGCTCACGTTGTCGGCAACTCCGATCCCGCGAACGCTGTATATGAGCCTCTCCGGTGTGCGGGAAATGAGCCTGATCACCACCCCACCACCGCTGCGACGACCGATCAAGACACACCTTGCGGCTCTGGATCCGGAAGCGGTTCGCAGTGCCATCCGACAGGAGCTCGATCGAGGTGGGCAGGTGTTTTATGTGGTGCCAAGGGTGGAGGGAATCGAGGAGGTGGCCGCTGGTCTGAGGGAGATGCTTCCAGGCCTGAAGCTGCTGGTGGCCCATGGCCAAATGGCCGAGGGTGAACTGGAAAGCGCGATGGTGGCATTCAATGCCGGCGAAGCAGATGTGATGCTTTGCACCACGATCGTGGAGAGCGGCCTCGATATCCCGCGCGTCAACACGATCCTGATCGAGGACGCTCAGCGTTTCGGGTTGTCGCAGCTGTATCAGTTACGGGGTCGTGTTGGACGCAGCGGCATCCAGGCCCATGCCTGGCTGTTCTATCCCGGTAATGCCTCCCTGAGCGACGCAGCACGACAGCGGTTGCGCGCTATTCAGGAGTTTGCGCAACTGGGCAGCGGCTATCAGCTCGCCATGCGCGATATGGAAATTCGCGGTGTGGGCAACCTTCTGGGCGTGGAGCAGAGCGGCCAGATGGAAACGATCGGCTTTGACCTCTACATGGAAATGTTGCAGGAATCGCTGGCAGAGATTCAGGGCCAAGACATCCCGATCGTCGAAGACACACAGGTGGACCTCCCGATCACGGCTTTCGTTCCTGCCGATTGGATCACGGAACCCGACGAGAAGATTGCCGCCTATCGAGCAGCGGCAGATTGCTCCTCGGCGGAAACTCTTGTGGAACTCGCAGCCGGATGGGCGGATCGGTATGGAGCTCTTCCAGCGGCGGTTGTGTCGCTGTTGCAGTTGATGGAGCTCAAACTGTTGGCAAAGCGCTGCGGTTTCGCCCGGATCAAACCGGAAAAACCAAACATCGTTCTGGAAACCCCGATGGAGGAGCCGGCATTCCGCCTGCTACGCCAGGGACTTCCTCAACACCTGCACGGGAGGCTTGTGTATCAGGCCGGACGTGGCATTCAGCACAAGGTGATGGCCCGGGGACTCGGCGTACTCCCGATGGACAAGCAACTGGAGCAGCTCATGGAGTGGCTACGGCTGATGGTCGCCCAGATCCCAGATGCGGATGGAACAACCCAATCACAAAAACAAGAGGAACAGAGGCTGAAGAACGCTGAGGTGCTCAGGGTGTGATGAGTTCGCTGCGTTTCTGAGAAAAACTTCACCATCTGCGCAATTCTTCGTTACATTGGTCCTGTCTCTAGGAATCAGATGGGCGAATTCATCGAAATCGGTTCCAACGGGTTTCCCCTTGAGGTGATGAGCGGTTTGTTCTGTGCCATCGCCCTTGGCTTGTTTGCCTTGCTTCAGCCGGCTTCCGATGATGATGATTCCAACGGTG
>CAJWLE010000138.1:0-5299 GCA_913042965.1 uncultured Synechococcus sp. | reverse complement strand
TTGGCAGCACCGCTACCGCCAGGGTTGCCTGACCTCCAAGGTCGCCTTGCGGGGCGCTGGCGACGCCACAGCCTTTGAATTGTTCAGACCGGAAGGTCCCCTGGCAGTGCTGCCACTGGGCAACGGGACGGCACAGGTTGTGTGGAGTGCACCATTTCAATCCTGCGAACAGCGAGCTGGCCTGAGTGGATCCGCTTTTCTCGATCAGCTTGCGGCGGTTCTCCCCCAGGGCCTAGAGCCCGATCTTCTACTCGACAAGCCGAGGGCCTTTCCACAGCAATGGCAGCTGGCGCGACGTTTCAGTCGCGGACGTGGGGTATTGATCGGGGAAGCGGCGCACCGTTGCCATCCAGTGGGTGAACAGGGCCTGAACCTGTGCTGGAGAGATGTTGAAACCCTGATGACCGGGGCCGACCCGACGCTTGATGCCGAGGTGATCGCTCGGCGCTACGGCCGACGGCGCTGGCTCGATGTACTGGCCGTGGGCATCGCGACCGATCTGCTTGTACGTCTGTTTTCCAATCGACTTCCGCCCCTGTGCCTGCTTCGCCGGATCACGTTGATCGTGATGGCCCGGATGTCGGTATTGCGTCGGATCAGCTTGCGCGCCATGACCGATGGCCCCATGCAACTCCTGCGGCCCTTGCCAGAGTGAGCTGACCATCGGTCTCGCCATGGTGCTCAGCAGCCAGCCCCAGCCAGCCCCATCAGCGCAGCTGTTGGATTTTTTGCAGCGGCGTCTGGGATTGAGCAGCAATGCCCTCACGTTGGGGTTGCGTCAGGCTGAACTGGAACAGGCACCGCTTCCTGTGGTGCTCTGGAGTTTCGGCCTGCTCAGCCTGGATCAGCTACAGCAGGTGCTCGACTGGCAAGACGCTCAGGAGTAGTGAATCAACGATTCAACCGGCACTCCAGCAGGAAGGGATGCACGGCCGCCGAGGCTCTCCAGTTCGATCACGAACGCAAATCCCACCAGCACAGCACCGGCTTGAACGACCAGTGAACCTGTCGCCGCGGCCGTACCACCGGTGGCAAGCAGATCATCCACCACCAGCACGCGTGGAGAGCCGCTGAGGGCCTCCTGCTGCAGCTCGAGCCGATCGCTGCCGTACTCAAGGGCATAGTCCACACCGATCACTGCGCCTGGAAGTTTTCCGGGTTTACGCACCGGTACAAATCCCAACGAGCGACGCAAGGCCAGGGGAGCTCCAACAATGAAGCCGCGCGATTCAATTCCAACAATCAGATCGGGGCGAACGGCATCACAAACGCGTTCAAAACGCTGAATGACATCGGCCATCGCCGCTGGATTTCGCAGCAGCGGATTGATGTCCCTGAACAGAATTCCCGGCTTAGGAAAATCAGGAATCTCGCGGATGCACGACGGAAGGTCCAAATCCTGGTGACGCAACGGCCTGACCCCTGGCATCATCGCAGCCATGACCGAGACCTCGACCGCGAGCGATGCGCGCCTCAGCCGAAGAGGCGTTGAACAGCTCGACCTTCTGCTGCTCACCGCCGAGGCCCTGGACCTGAACGGTGGTGAAGCCATGCTCTGGACCAGCCACCAGCTGGGGCTGAAAGAACAGTTCCCCAACAGGGTTGAGCTGTGGAAGCGGCGCTGCCATAACCCGCTTCGACGCGTCACCCGTCGGGAGGGACTCAATCCATCCGATGCGGAATCCCTGATCCGCCTGGTCTGTGCCATGGCGGATCGGCTGTACCCAATGCTGCATCAGCTGCTGTCCTCGCGGGAACCGGAGCATCTGAGTCGGCAACGCTGGGGACTGGTGGCTGAACGCCTCGGCGACCTGGTCGAAGAACGCCTGAATCAACGGCGTGGCGCCGTTCTGCGCCTTCTCGATCCAGCCCAGAACGAGAACACCCACCGCCAGTTGGTCAGCACCCTTGCTTTGGTTGCTGGCCCCGGTGGAGTGGACCGTCTGCGTGCCCGTCTGCTCGACCCCACCCCTTGAAACCGATGCTCAAAACCGTTCATCGCTACGAACAGACCGCTGCCCTTCTGGAGGTGGAAGGCTTCCCCGATCTGTCCTCCGGGCAGCAGGGAGACACCGTCGGCATCCTGTCTGGATGGCGATTGCAACTCGTTGGGGCCCCAGAGCTGGAAGGGACAAGGGATCATCTGGAGGCGTTGATGATTGCGGTGATGCCTTACGCGCGTCACCAACTGTCGGGTGTTCGCCGTCGGTTTGGTGCGGACGACGGCTTCGTGGCGATTGCCCCCAGTGGTGACAAACACCAACTGGAACTGCGCAGCAGCCAAAAAGGCGTCGAGCCCCTTCAGCTCAGCCTCGACGACGCTGAGCTTTCAGATCTGGTTCGCTGTCTGGACAGGCTGCGGCTAGACCAACGCGTGCCGTTGTCCTGGAACATTCCGGAGGAAAAGCCGCTGACGCGCCGCGAGCTGGTGGAGCGCATCCCGTTTCAGCAACGATTTGGACCGGCCGTGCTGGGAGTCGTGCTGCTGGGTTTCTTCAGCGCTGGAGCACTGTTGGTTCCACTGCCGGAGCAGCGATCCGTTGACGTGCCAGACACAGAGGCCAGAATCGAGTCTCCTGAATCGTGATTAGATCCTGGATATGAGCTTCAGCTCGGTCAAGCAGCTGTCGTGAGCAGAGCCGTGCGGAGAGAGTCACGGAGGGAACGCCGCGTGTTTCGTCCCAGGCGCAAGCTTCCTGTCGCCATGGTGCTGCGCCAGCTGCTGCTGATCCTGGTGCTTCTCTCCGGCGGAGTCGGTGTCGTGGTGCTGCTTCAGCGCCTGCCCGCGCAGGTCGATCTGATGGTTCTGGTGAGTCAGGCCATCGCCGATCTGATCAGCGGCATCCAATTGCTGTTGAGCGCCATGGTCGGCCTGGGCGTCGTGATGCTGATCGCTGCGCTCGTCATCCTTGGAGGCGTGCTGATGCTCGGTGGGCTCTGGCGCTTGGTGCGCTTGCTGCGCATGGTGCTGTTCCCCAACTCGCATCAGCGCAGGCGCTGACGGGGAGACAGAGCGCTCTGCAGAGCCAGCAATTCCTTCAGGCTCAGAGATCCGTCGCGGTTTCGGTCCAGAGCGTCGAAATGCCGAGCCACCCATGGCATCGCCTTTGATTCAGCTCGCGATAGGCGCAGATCGCCGTTGGCATCGGCAAGCTTGAAACGACGCGCCAATCGCTGGCCACGCAACTGCCCCGGCTCACCGCGGAGGTCTTTGAGCAGCAGATATTGACGCTTGCCCTGCCGCTCCAGACGACGTTTCAGGGCCGGCTGCCCCTTCAGCTCCTGCCGAACCAAGCGCCCGTCACCATTGTTATCCAGTCGCTGAAACAAGACCTCCATCCGCTTGTTGTAATCACGCATCGACTGGGGTCCCGGTGCTGCTACGGAGACAGGCGAGATCAACAGCAGCGCTGTCAGCACTGATGGCCATTCAGAGAGCTGCATGGATGCCAGCCTATGGAGCTTCCGTGCGGATGAAGACGACTGAAATGCGATTGCTGCCAGAAAGCTGTGACAGGGTCTTCCTCGGCGAGGATGAAACGATGATCACTTCATACGATTGAGCCAATAATCACTGGCGATGTCGCGTTCTTCGATGATCTGGGTGGTCGATGACGACCCAGAGCTGCGCCAGATGGTCGGCACTTATCTGATCGATCAGGGCTACGACGTGCGCTGCCTCTGCGATGTGAAGCAGCTGGAGGCGCGGCTTGAATTTCAAAGACCGGATCTGGTGGTTCTGGATCTGATGCTCCCCGGCGATGACGGCCTCACCGCCTTGCGACGTCTGCGAGACGCCGGCGACGATCTACCGGTGGTGATGCTCACCGCACGAGGCGATGGGGTGGATCGAATCATTGGGCTTGAGCAGGGCGCCGATGACTATCTGGGGAAACCGTTTCTGCCGCGTGAATTGACCGCGCGGATCGAGGCGGTGCTGCGTCGTCGCAGCAGCATTCCTGCAGGGACGCCACTGGCCGATGGTGCGCAGGTGATTTTTGGAGACAATCAGCTCGACCTCGCCGCCCGAACCCTGGTTCGCAATGGCGCGACACAGGTGATCACCAGCGGCGAATTCAGCTTGCTGGCGGCCTTCGTGCAACATCCGCACCGGCCCCTATCCCGTGAACGGCTGATTGAACTGGCGCGGGGCCCCGAAAGCGATACGGACAGCCGCAGCATGGATGTGCAGGTATCCAGGGTACGAAAGCTGATCGAGCAAGATCCAAGCCGCCCTCGTTACCTGCAGACGGTTTGGGGCTACGGCTATGTGTTTGTTCCAGATGGCGAAAGTCGCAGTCGGTAAAACAATCGGGACGTGGATCAGGGCAACATCGAGGGCACGCAAAAAGGAGCTTTGAGCGCGAAGATGGACTGAGATATTCACAACCATGGCACCCAACAAGCGAGAGATTCTTGCCGCGTCAGCAGGCTGGGTGTCCGTCACCTTGAACGTGGTTCCTGGATTAGGCGCTGGGTACCTCTACCAACGCCGCTGGAAGGCGTATTGGATTACGTCGGCTATGGCCACAAGCTGGTTCGTCCTCGGGGTGGTGCTTGGGCGAGGAGCAGAGGGTGCCGTTGAAGCGCAAAATCAATTGGTTGGACTCGGCGGTCTGGTGGCACTCGCAGCAGGAACAGCCGTTGAAGCGGGGCTGGCGGTGAAAAAATCCCGCGAAAAGGGCTGACAAATATTTCATTCGCCTTGCTGTGAACATTCGACCAAGAGGGTGATGGGACAACTCAGCAACGACGAGTCTGAGCTTGATGCCAAATGAACGAACGAAGTGAAGTTCAACACCCCTTGAATGGATAAAGGCTGGAAGCGAACAAGACGCTTTGTCGCAAACCACAACCAGGAAGATAGTTGGCCCGTTTGTCGACACTTGACACTGCGATCTCAATCGCGATTGCGCTCTTTATCAGCAGTGCTCTGTTTTGAGCATTCGCCCAAGCTCGCAAAAGATGAATGCAGGCATTGCATCATTTGGCATCACACAGCCCGGAGCTAATCATTAAGTTATGTGAAATTGATTTTTGAACAATGGATTCTTCCAGCCCAAATGTTCAACCTCCGTACAACAAAGACGACATGGCCGCAGGGGAGCTTTGGAACGGTCGACTGGCGATGATTGGTTTCGTCAGCGCGATCGCAACTGAACTGCTCTTAGGGCAATCCTTGCTGCCAAAAGTGTTCTAAAGACCTTCAGCCAAACAGCTAAAAAGGTTACACTTTCAATCGAGCAAAGACTTCTAATAGCTAAACAAATGCCCGCAACCAACATCAGCGTGTCAATTT